>NZ_JBXBBJ010000006.1:0-225144 GCF_057221575.1 Paenibacillus sp. Y660
GCACCAACATTTCAATACTAGTTAGTTCAACTTGATTCGCTTTGGGATGAGGTGACTTACGATTGAGCAAAGAACTCACGCCTTTCCAGAATAAATAGTGTTACTTTATTATATCAAATTAACGCGTTAATTTGACGATATATTATGACTTTCTCAACAGTCTGAGTTTTTCCCGTTCATGCTGACTCAAGAGGGCTCAGCCCCATGAAAGATTGAACCCGAGACTTCAGAAGAACCGGGGATTCCGGGGATTCCGCCGCTTCCTGCTTCCTGCTTCGTGCTTCGTGGCTTGGGGAGACTTTCACTTGCCCTCAATCTCATGAAGCCAAACAACCATAGACCTGAATAGAAAAATAGCGGTACAGGAATAGCCCCCTGTACCGCTATTTTTCCATGTCTTCCAACATTCCATTCAAAGCGAGCTATCTCTCCAGCGAGCTTACTACTTTTGGGACAGCCTTATTCTATTTATTAAACGTAGAAATCATCGCCCAATCTTCATCCGTCAACTGGTTGATCTGCCACAGGGCAACCCCGCGCAGTCCTAGCTCCTTCGCTAAACGCATTTTGGCCCCAATGCTCTGTACGTTCTCGTACCACATCAGGTGCGACCCTCTCGTATCTGTAAAAGTCACCTTGTTCAAAAAGTATGGCAGTTGCATGACCGAAGTTGTGTCCGGTGCCGCGATCCGGCTTTCGACTGCGGTAATGGCCGGCGACCGAAAAAATTCTACTTTGCCATCCGTGCCCGTGGTCCATTGGTTTGCCTGCTTCGATATGCCAAGCATCAGCTTATCCGCCGGAATATACTTAAGCGCATCCCGCGCAGCGTCGCCTACCAGCGTAAGCGGAGCAGACGGCAGTCCGCTTTGTTCATGCGTAAATTCATAAGCCATCAGGACGACCTGGTCGGCAAGCTCGCCGATCTGCTTGTAGTCATAGCCCGCATAATAATAAGATGGCGGCACGACAACCGTTAGCTCAGCATCTCCAAGCTCGGCCTTGATTGCGCGAAGCAGCTCATTAAGCGGCTCTTTATAGGCAGCTGGAACAAGGCCCTCAAAGTCGATAGCAACTCGCTCAAATCCGTACGAAGAATTGGCGACGGCCTCCCCGACAGAAACAGCAAATGCTTGGCGAGCTTCAGCATCCATCACAAAATCACCAAGCTTTTGAAACGTTGTATTTGCAAAAATCATTAGTGTTTTTGTAGACTTACTGCTCTCTGCCGCAGTAATGGCCTGCTCCCAATCGGCTGGCGGAGTTAGGGCTACCGATGCCTTGCCTGCGCCTTGATAGTCCAGCTTCGCCCAGTCGAAGATGATTTCATCCGCGGAAGCGAAACGCTCATGCTTCTTGTATGGTCCAGATGTCGCATAAAAGGCGGATACGTCAAGCTGATGGCTGGCAGTCTGAAAGCCGATCATCCGATCGATAATCGACGCTGCCTCGCGGCGCGTTAACGACTTTTTCGGAAGGAACAAGCCTTTATCGTCGCCTTTCATAATAGCGTCGGAGTATGTTCTCAGCACATAAGGAGCGAGCTTTTGGTCAATTTGCCCCACATCGCCAAAGGCAGCTTGCTCGCGTGCCGGAAGCCAGTCTACTTCGAGCCATTGCTTTTTCTCCTCTGCGGTTTTGCCCTGCAGCAGCGCGAAGGCGGTTAATGCCGCTACTTCCTCCCGCTTGATGCTTTGACTTGGATTAAATTTGCCGTCTTTGACAAGCAAGTCCAGCCATCCCGCGTCATAAGCAAGCTTAATCGATCCGTACGACCAACGCTCCTTCGCCACATCCGAAAGTAGCACAGTCTTCTCATTCTCTATTGCCGGATTAATCGATTCTACCAGCAGCTTAACGAATGCCTCTCTCGTTAGCTCTGCATTAGGCCGGTAAGTACCGTCCTCATAACCGGATACGACGCCAAGAGCGACTAAACGGTAAATCGATTCCGCTGCCCAATCCTTCTCCGGCACATCGCGATATAGTTTCAATTGCGCATCATAAGCAAACGCCTGCAAAGACGTTCCGATCATGAACAGCACCAGAATTCCAATAAGCATCGTCGTTTTTCCCCGTAACTTCAATACATCCCTCTCCCTATTAGAGTAAAGCTATTACTCTATCAATTTAGTCGATAGAATCATATAACATTTTCCACCAAAAGTCTAATAAACCCAACATATGGAACACTCTAATGTGACAATCGCTAAAAAGCCACACGCTCGGAGCTACGTTGTATTTAGTGCAGCAGAATCACCGATCCCCACCCTATTTTCTACTTCAGAAGCTGTTTCTGCTGTACTTTCTACAACGTAGCTGCTGATTAGAGGTGTCATGTCAGGTTTCTGTTGTACTTTGTGCAACGTAAGCCACGCTCTCTGCTCTGCTCTTTGCTACATTGCATTTTGAGCAACGGTCAGCCAAATTAACGAAAGCGGCAAAACAAAAAGGACCTCTTTCTTAGCGGTCCTCTTCGTCTATACATCCAATGTGTTATTCGCTTATTGCTGACTGCTGTTAGGCGCTTGGTTCTCGGATTGACTGCCGCCTTTTCTTTGGTTGCCCGATTGTCCACCTCCAGGAGCTTGGTTGTTACCGCCGCCTAGACTGCCATTGCCGCCATGGTTGTGATTCCCGCCATGGCCTCCACCCATGTTGCCGCCTTTGCCTTGGTTCTCGCCTGCGCCGCCGCCAAACCCGCCGCCTTTGCCTTGGTTCTCGCCTGCGCCGCCGCTAATTCCGCCGCTTTTGCCTTGGTTCTCGCTTGCTCCGCCGCCAATTCCGCCGCTTTTGCCTTGGTTCTCGCCTGCGCCGCCGCCAAACCCGCCGCCTTTGCCTTGGTTCTCGCCTGCACCGCCGCCAATTCCGCCGCCTTTGCCTTGGTTCTCGCCTGCTCCGCCGCCAATTCCGCCGCCTTTGCCTTGGTTCTCGCCTGCTCCGCCGCCAATTCCGCCGCCTTTGCCTTGGTTCTCGCCTGCGCCGCCGCCAATTCCGCCGCTTTTGCCTTGGTTCTCGCCTACGCCACCACCAGCTCCGCCGCCTGTGCCGCCACCAGCTCCGCCGCCTGCACCACCACCAGCTCCACCGCCTGCGCCACCACCAGCTCCGCCGCCTGCGCCACCACCAGCTCCGCCACCTGCGCCGCCACCAGCTCCGCCGCCTGCGCCACCACCAGCTCCGCCACCTGCGCCGCCACCAGCTCCGCCGCCTGCGCCACCGCCTGCGCCACCACCAGCTCCGCCGCCTGCGCCACCACCAACTCCACCACCTGCGCCGCCACCAGCTCCTGCTCCATTGCCAATTGATCTTGCTTTCATGTTCGACTTCGCTTTACTGCGAGCCTTCATCGAAGCCTTCAATTCTGAATATGAGTAAGTGATTGATTTTAGTGTTTTAACATCCACAGAGCCAGTCGCCTTCAGCCCATGCTTTTTCTGAAAATATTTTACGCCGCGTACAGTAGATGCGCCATAATAGCCATCGATGGGGCCAGAATAACTGCCTAGTGATTTCAGCATGCCTTGGATGACGTAAACATCCGGTCCCTTCGCATTTTTGCCAATTGCATGCCCAGTTTGAGGCATGCTGAACATCAATGTCACGGCTAGCAATACAGCGCCTATGTATCTTGCTGCAAGCCCCACGATCGTATTTCTTTTTGCACCTGATGCCGTTTTCTCATTTTGTTGCATACAAAATACACCATCCTTTTCATTTTTAAAAGCACCACCTTACTATCCCCATCTTTTTATTTTTATTCCAAATTGTTTAACAACAAAAAAACGGATCGCCTATTGCGCTCCGCTGCTCTTTTAAAACGTCCTATTGGAAAATGATTACGCTAATCCGCCTAGCTTGCACGATATTTGTGATGCAGCCGCTTTTACGTTCTGAATCACAATCGGAATCTCCTTCTCGTTGAGCCTATGTATAGGTCCCGCTGCCGATAAGCTTGCTACGATGCGCTGCTGTGGATCAAATATCGGAGCCGCAATCGCAAAAGCATCCGTATCGACCTCTCCTAAAGTAAAGCTATAGCCTGCTTTCCTTATGCTCTGCAGCTCCTGCAGCAGCGTAGGCTTGCTGTCATCTTCCGCAAAATGCTTGCACATCTCTTCAATGATTTTGTCATTTTCAAAAGCGAGCAGCGTTTTTCCAGATGCGCCGGAGTTAAGCGGCAATACTCGGCCATTTTCGATAGAGAGCCTGATCAGCCTTTTGCTCGTCACATTTTCAATGCAAATCGCTTTGGAGCCTGAACGCACGAATAGCACCGTCGTTTCGTTCGTGAGAGCGGTAAGCTCCTCCATCACCGGCCTAGCTATCGTAAGAAGCTCTTTCTCAATTTGCTGCGATAAGCTTCTAGCCAAATCGAATATTCGCAGTCCTAACCCAATTTGTCCTCTGCCCTTGCGCTCAACGAAGCCGTTCTTTATAAGCGTTTGAATAAAACGATATGCCGTGCTGTCCGGGATACCCACCTTCTCAGCAATCTCGCTGACTGTAAGAGTAGCACCCGACTCAGCTAGTACAAACAATATATCGATAGCACGTCCTAATGTTTGAGTCCCATTCATGTTTACACCTCGAAATATAAGCAATAATAGTTGCACGTATGAGATACAGTATATCACACCCGCTGTTCTCCGCGTGCTCTTCGCATTGTTGTTTTTTCGAGCCTAAGCAGAAATGTATTCGTGGATAGAGCCAGCAGCGAAACGAGCAGCGTCCCCCATACCATTTTCGGAACAGAATTTTGATATAAGCCTTCGAATAAAATACCGCCTAATCCGCCGGCATTGATCCAAGCCGCAATCGTTGCTATGCCAATAACGGATACCGAAGCGATGCGGACTCCGCCAATAATAACCGGCAGCGCAAGCGGCAGCTCGATCTTGATGAACATCCTCCAAGCGCCAAACCCCATGCCTTTGGCTGCCTCGATAATAGACGGCTCGATGGATTGAAAACCTGAAATGACGTTCCGCACCAGGATGAGCTGACTATACACGACTAATGCGATAATAGCCGGCTTGCTTCCTAGCCCAACGAGCGGAATGAGCAAAGCGAACATGCCAAGGCTTGGAATAGCATAAATAATGCCTAGTACGGACAATACAGGAACGGAAATCCGACGATGCCTTGCGAGCCAATAGCCAAGCGGAAGCGCGATCAGCAGCGCGATGAGCAGAGAAATAAAAGTGAGATAAATATGCTCAAGCAATGAGGTCAACAAATCATCATAATGGCGGCTAAAATAGTCCAGCATCTAGCGTCACCTGCCATTCTGCAGCTTTAACTGCTCAAGCGTGATCCGGCCTACCAGCTCATGCTCGCTGTTTTCCACAGCCACATACGGCACATTTTGCTGCAGAAGAATTTGAAGCACCGTTTTTAAGCTCTCATTCCGTTGAACGCGGGGGATTTCGTCGCCTACAACACGATCCGCAAGCTCGATCATCCGCTCCTCCGCTCGCATAAGATGCAGCTGCTGAAATAAATTGTCGGATTGAATCAAGCGCGACACGAATGAATTGCTAGGATTGGACATGATTGCAAGCGGGGTATCATACTGCTGAATCGTACCTTCATTCATAACAATCATACGATCTCCAAGCTTCATCGCCTCGTCCACGTCATGTGTCACAAACAGCACCGTTTTGCCAAGATCGCGTTGAATTTGTTTAAAATCATCCTGTAGCTTCGTCCGCGTAATCGCATCAATCGCACCAAACGGCTCATCCATTAGCAGTATGGCTGGATCGCCTGCCATCGCCCTTGCAATGCCGACACGCTGCTGCTGACCGCCGGAGAGCTGGCGCGGATACCGCTTTTTATAATTTTCAGGCAGATGCACGAGCTCCATTAGATAGTCGATTCGCTCAGCAGTCCTCTGGCGCTCCCAGCCTAATATGTTAGGGACGGTCGCAATATTCTGCTCAATCGTCAGATGCGGGAATAGCCCTACCTGCTGGATCACATAACCGATGCTTTGCCGCAGCTCCGTTACGGGCAAGCTCCTAATATCGCTGCCGAATACCGAGATGGTGCCTGCGGTTGGCTCAATAATGCGGTTGACCATTTTCAGCAAAGTCGTTTTTCCGCAGCCCGATGCACCTAGTATCGTGACAAAGGAGCCTTGCGGAATAACGAGGCTTGTCTCATTTACAGAAGGCTTCGCTGCCTTTGGGAAAGTTTTGGACACCTGCTTGAATACGATTGCTTCTTTGCTCATGCTTATCAACTCCTGTAGGAAGGGGGTTTCCCCTGATATGGAGAAACCCCACTGCTTCAAAATTTGAATTATTTTTTAATCAAGCCCTGCTCTTCCAAAAATGCTTTCGCAACATCTGCGTATTCTTTTTTGTCGATATCGACTTGCGCGTTCAGCTTTTGTACCGTCGCGTTATCGAGCTTAGCGGACACGTTGTTCAGAACCTTCGCGATTTCCGGGTCTTTCTCGTTAAGCTCGCCGCGAATGACAGGAGCTACGAAGTATGGGGGCCAGAACTTCTTGTCATCTTCCAGAAGCACAAGATCAGGGTTCGTCAAGTCGCCGTCCGTCGTAAAGCCAACCGTTACATCCGCTTCGCCATCCAGCGTTACGCGGTATTTGATGCCGTAGTCAAACAGCTTGATGCTTTTGAAATCCATTTTGCCATAGAATGCGTTCAGGCCCTTCAAGCCGTCCTCGCGCTCCTCAAATTCCGGTACAGCAGCCAGGTTGAGCTCAGGAGCAAGCTTTACAAGATCGGAAATTTTGTAGAGATTATATTTATCAGCAATTTTCTTCGTTGTTACAAGACCTTGCGAGTCATTTGTATCCGTTGGCTCAAGCCAGATCAGATCAAATTTCTCTTTGTAGCCTTTGGCTACTTCATCGTATACCGTCTTCGCATCGGAATTAGGCGGCAATTCCAACACGTTGATCAGGCCAGTACCTGTATATTCCGGATAAAAGTCGATATCGCCCTTCTTGAGCGCCTCATGCGCAACAAGCGTACCGCCGAGATTAAGCTTGCGATCCACTTTATAGCCTTCATTTTCGAGCGCCAATGCGTACATTTCACCTAAAATCAATGATTCCGTAAAGTTTTTGGAGCCTACCTTCACTTCTGTCTTGCCTGAACCGCCGCTCGATGAGCATGCGCTAATAACGAGCACCGAACTAAGGATCAACCCTGCCAAAGCTACTAATCTCTTTTTCATTTGAATAAACCCCTTCCATTATAAACGCTGGTATTTGGTTGCCGCTCTTTCAATTCCTGCAAAGCTAATTTCCGATAAAATCGCCAGCAGCGCCACAGGCACCGCTCCGACAAGCAGCAAAGAGAAGTTGTACATGCCGAGGCCGTTAATGATGAATGTTCCAAGCCCGCCGCCTCCGATAAATGCTGCCAATGTCGCACTCGCGATTACTTCTACCGCTGCAGTCTTAATTCCAGACAGCAGCAGGGGAACCGCCAGCGGCAGCTCGATTTTGCGTAAAATCATCCGCTCGCCCATTCCAAGGCCTGATGCGGCTTCAATGATAGCCGGCTCAATCCCTCTAAAGCCCATGTAGGTATTGATCAGAATCGGCGGGCAAGCGAGCAGCGTTAACGCAATAAGCGCAGGTGCGAACCCTGTCCCCATTATCGGCAAGATAATGATAAGTACAGCCAGGCTGGGAATGACTCGCAAGGAGTTGAACAGACCCATAATCGGCCCGGTCAACCACTCTTTCTTCGCGCACAGTATGCCAAGCGGAACGCATATGACGATCGCGATAAGGAGAGCGTAGAGGCTGATGGTCAAATGAACCTTGACTGCTTCCAGAAACCTGTCGCTATTGGTTATCACATATTCGTAGGCACCGAGGAAAGCATCCACCATCTGTTTTCCCTCCTCCTTCCCAATTGAATTATCATATACTAATAATACGTTACCATTATTATTATTCGATATATCCTATTATGTCAATCGGATTTATTTATTTATATCGTTTGCAAGCAGAATTAGCGTGTTCAGCAGCACATTTGCGCCTGCTTCGCAATCATCCGGGCTGCTCCATTCAAGCGGATGATGGCTGATCCCATCTCGGGAACGAACCAGAATAAGGCCGATATCTGTCAGCTCATTCATGGCCACCGCATCATGGCCCGCGCCGCAAACCATATAAGTTTCAGTCAAACCTACATTCGTGCAGCTATTTGCAATGGCTTCCACAATGCGCTTCGAAGATTGTACAGGCTGGGCGCCGTCAATCGTACGGATGGATACGGTTAAGCCTCTCGCTTCGGCTGAGCGTTCAAGTGCAGACGCAATCGCAAGCTCCATTTGCCTAAGGGATTCCAATGCTTCATGCCGCATATCGACGGTGAAGATGACCTCGCCTGGTATGACGTTAACAGCTCCAGGAGCAAGCTTCAACGTACCTGCCGTTGCGACCCCGCCCCGCTTAATCGCAATTTGCTCAATCGCAAGCAGCGCCTCGGCTGCTGCGATGAGCGGGTCTTGGCGCAGCTTCATAGGCGTTGTTCCCGCATGATCAGCCCGTCCGCGCATGCTTACCTCAAGCCAGCTATGGCCATAAATAGCCGTCGCTATCCCTACGGCTTCACCCAGCTCCTCAAGCACGCGGCCTTGCTCAATATGCAGCTCAACATACGCTTTGACTGCATCCCGGCTGCGGCTGGCATGGGCTGCATGATCCGGATTCAGATCAGCGTATTCCATCGCTTCTCGAAGCGTAGTGCCGGCAGAATCGGCCAGCTCCAGCCAATTCTCGTTCCAAGCGCCTGCCATCGCCCGGCTGCCCATATAGCCGGCGCCAAAGCGAACCCCCTCTTCGTCCGTAAAGCAAATAACCTCTAAAGGCCTATCATGTTTCACGCCTTGCTCCTTGATGGATCGAAGCACCTCAATGCCGCCAAGCACGCCCAGCGCACCGTCGAATAAGCCAGCATGAATGACCGTGTCAATGTGCGAGCCGGTCGCAATCGCTCCTGCGCCTTGCCGCTCGCCCTCCAACCGTCCGATAAGATTGCCCGCTTCGTCTTGTCTGACGGCGAGTCCCGCTTCCTCCATCAATCGAATTATAAATTGTCTCGCTATTAATTCCGCGTTGCTGAGCGAGAGCCGCGTCACACAGCCATTTGGGTCTGCTCCGATTTTGCCAAGCTCCTGAATCGTTTCCCACAGCCGTCCGCCGTTGATATACGCACTTCCAGGCTCAACCATTCCGCCACCTGCTTAAATCTGCAGCATCAGCCAGCAGCAAAGCCGCGGCCAAAGCCTGCGTACCTGCCGCAACATCCTCATAATCGGTCCATTCCTCCGGACAATGGCTTCGGCCGCCTTTGCTCGGAACAAAAATCATCCCAATCGGCGCAATGGCAGCGAGCTGATTGGCATCATGTCCCGCTCCGCTTGCCAAAGTGATCGCCGGTGCTGCCGAAGCGCATGCTTGAAGCACCAGTTTCAGCACTTGTTCCTTAACGATGACCGCATTTGATTTCGACAACGTCTCAAGCGACAAGCGCAGTCCGCGCCTGGCTGCAATTTCAGATGCTTCCACTGCAAAGGCGGCATATAACGCGTCCGATATCGTTCGGTCAAGCGAACGAATTTCAAGGTCAAATCGAACAAGTCCCGGCACGACATTTGAAGCGTTGGGCTCATTCGTCACTTTGCCGATCGTACCTACCGCATCCTTCGCATAGCTCAGGCAATGACGTTCAAAGGCAGCCCCGATTTCACAAAAGCCTGCCAACGCGTCGCTCCGAAGCGACATTGGCGTCGTACCCGCATGGTTCGGCGCACCTGTTATCGTGACACGGTAACGTTGAATGCCTACAATGCCAAGCACAGCGCCAAGGCGATGCCCCGATTGCTCTAGTACGGGCCCTTGCTCGATATGCAGCTCCAAATAAAGCGCAACATCACCTGGCTTTCTCGATTGCTTGGCCAGCTGGCCAACATCTCCGCCCTGCCTGTTAATCGCATCGCCAAGCTTGAGGCCGCTGTCATCTTGAAGCTCCAGCATTGCCTCCGTCAAATTGCCGACCATCCCCCGGCTGCCTGCCGTCGAGATGCCGAACTCGCTCGGCTCCTCTGCCGTGAAGTCCACGATTTGGAGCGAGTGGCGAAGCTGCGTGCCTGATTCCTGCAGCAGACGCGCAATTTCGATGCCGGCAAGCACGCCGATCGTCCCGTCAAAGCGGCCGCCGCCCGTAACGGTATCGGTATGGGAACCAATCATAATAGGGGGCAGCGTGAGGTCGCTTCCAGGCAAGCTTCCAATCAAGTTGGAAGCTGCGTCAATAGAGACTGCCAGCCCTGCTTCCTTCATGAGCTCGGAAAGCCATCGCCTTCCGTCATCATAATGCGAAGTAAACGGGGGCCTTGTCCAGCCTGGCTTGAACATGTCGCGATATGAAGACAGCTGTTCGACATTAGCCTGAAGCCGAGCCGCACTCGGTACCAGTTGATGAATATGGCTCTTCATCCTTGTCCTCTCCTTTCTTAATTAATGGCTTAAACGGCATGCTCGGCTCTTGCGAATCTCCCATGACCCGCTTCGCCGACCACAGCTCCGTCTTCATATACAACCGTTCCTCTAACGATGGTGTGCGACACTTTCCCTTGCAGCTCCATGCCGTTATAAGCGCTCCAGCCTGCGCTGGAATGCAGCTCTCGTTCATCCAGCGTCCAAGAAACGGCTGGATCGATAATGACAAGATCAGCGTCATAGCCCTCCGACAGCCTTCCTTTGCGATGGCCTAGCCCAAAGACGTCAGCAGGCCTTTGGCACAGAAGCCTAACCAAGTCCGTCAACGCAAGCTTGCCCTTGGCAACCCCTTCGCTATATATGATAGGAAGAAGATGCTCCACTCCGGGCGCGCCGGAAGCGTTATTGAAAATATCAGCATCGGATTTGCGGGCGATAAGCCACGGGGCGTGATCGGATGTGATCATATCGATTGCTCCTTTTTTCGCTAAATCCCATAAGCCGTCCTTATCCTGCTTCGTGCGCAGCGGCGGATTGATCTTCCCCTTCGCCTTCAGACGGGGCATGTCATCCTCGCTTAGCGTCAAATAATGCGTGCATGTTTCAGCGGTGATCTTAGCTCCAAGCGAGCGGAAATAGTCAGCCAGCTGAAAAATTCGCGGATAAGTGCAATGATATAAATGCAATTTAACGCCTGTTTCATAAGCAAGCTCCATTGCCGTCAAAGCGGCCACCGATTCGCTTACCTTCGGCCTGCTCCAGCCATGCGCACGTGGATCGAGTCCCTCTGAGCGGTATTTGTCGATATACCTATGCACAATTTCATCGTTTTCCGCATGTACACCTACCGGACAGCCCGTTTCAGCAATGACTGCAAACGAGTCGAGCAGCTGGCCGTCATCGATGCGCGGAAACCGAAAGGAGTCGGTATTGAACATCGACACCTTGAATCCGCAGGCACCCGCTTGCGCAAGCTGGCGGATATGTTCATAGCCTTCTTCCTTATGGAGCGTAACGAGCATCGCCATATCGACAATGGATTGCTGCTCAAGCTGCTGCTTTTTTTGCTCGAACGCTTCCAGCGTACAGATCATCCCCGTCGCATCGTAAGGCATTTCTATAATGGTCGTTACGCCGCCCGCTGCTGCAGACTTGCTGGCTGTATGGAACCCCTCATCCAATGAGCTGTAGCAATGGACGTGAGCGTCGACTGCACCTGGCAGCACGAAGCTGCCTTCTGCGTGAACGACTTTTGCGCCTGACTGATCGGCTTCCTCTATCTGGCCTATGGTAACGATTCGGCCGTCCTTAATACCGATTGCCGAATCATATCTTACACCCTCCGGAAGCACGATGTTTCCGATTACAACAAGATCATAGAACTTGCTCATAGCACCCCTCCTTCTATTCGAATCCCTCTGCGGATGAGCTCATATACGGCGCTAATGTCTGGGGTGAGCGGCCGATCCGCTGTCAAAGCAGGGACTATACCGCGAATTTGCGCATAAACAGCAGCCGAGCCTCGGCCTAATTCGGCTTGAGATCCGCGCAAGTCTATCGCTTGGGCAGCGTGCAGCGCTTCTATCCCGAGTATGTAGGTTAAACGGTCGATAATGTCCGCCGTCTTGCGTATAACGAGCGGCGTATTGTTCGCATGATCCTCCATATCGCCGGAAAGCGAGAAATAATCGACTGATACCGGATTAGTCAACAAACGAATTTCCGCGTCAAGCGACGTATAGGTTTTCTGAAGCGTACCGAAGGCGATTGTCTCTGAATTCGGGGCAAGAAACCGCTCCAGACCAGTGAAAGAAGGCGTGCCGAGCTTAATCGAGCGGTAGCATGATATTTTCGATAAATAGCTTAATGCAATGCCAACCATCTCAAACGCTACTGTCCATGTGGTCACGTCGAAGTTAGAGGAAGGAACGACTCTTCTCTCCTCAATAAGGACACATGGATTATCATCAGAGCTGTTCAATTGAATCTTCAGCAGCTTCAAGGCATGATCAAGCGCATCACGGGCCGCGCCATGCACTTGGCAAGCACTGCGAAAGCTAAGCGGATCTTGAATCTTATCGCTTTGATCCATGCTCACAAGCGCTCCGCCGCGCAAGCAGCTTCTGACATTAGCAGCGCTTTCAGCGCTCCCCTCGAATGGCCTTACTGCGAACAAAGCCTCATCAAACGGACTTGTGCAGCCTTGCAGCGCTTCGAGCGATAAAGCAAACACGGCGTCGGCTGTCTCCAGCAGCCTTAAAGCCGCGGCAGCCGTTAAAGCTCCTGTTCCTGCGGACAACGCATTGGAGCTTACTATCGCCAGCGCATCCTTTGGCCCTAGCTTCACCGGAACGAATCCCGCAGCCTGCAATGCTGTCTTAGCAGCTACGACTTGCCCTTCGTATGTGACACTTCCTTCGCCGATAATAGCTAAGCCGATATGGGACAACACCGTAATGTCACCAGCGCCTATTGAACCGCGGAGCGGCAAGATCGGATGAATGCTCGCATTGAGCAAATCCCGATACATGAGCACAATCGCCGGCTGTACGCCCGTGCAGCCCATAAGCAGCGTATTCAGACGGGCGACTAGCACCGCCCTTACCTGCTGCTCGGAGGCAGTAGGCTCCACAGCAGCGGAATGCGAATAGATGAGATTTCGGTTAAAGGCCTCATACATCTCGGCTGTAATTTCGCGATCCTTGTTCTGCCCGACCCCGCGGTTAAGCCCGTAGATGGGAACGCCTTCAGCGGCAAGCTCTTGAATCAATCGATGCGCGTCCTCTACCCGCTTCATGGCTTCCTCCGATAGCTCAACCCGATAACCGTCAACCGCTATTTGCTCAAGCTCATGAAGAGAGAGGGAATGTCCATCGAGCGTAACTACTCGTTCGTTCGGTATCTGCTGCCTATATAGTCCAGCATCATCTATTTTGTCATTCATGAAAGACACCTTCTTATAGTCGTAATCAATTAGGAATGTACGAATTACAAAATGCCCTTCAAGCCGTACTCGGCAAGCGGTATGCCAAGCGCCTTCTCTACCTCTGGGTATACAGTCGGGTCCTTCACGCTGGAGCTAAGCGGAACATGCTGCTTGTCGATTGCAAGCAGCGACACCTCCATGCCTTCCTTCACGCCGCCCACGCTGATCGGCAGTCCGGTAGCCGTTTCAAATGTCGTAATGACATCCGGATAAGTCGTCAAGCGATTGCCTTCCGCATCATCTACCGCCATATATTCGTTCATAACATGCAGCGTAAGCTGACCGCCTGCACCGTCCTCCATCGTAATCGTGCCAATATCGAAAGCGCCTGAATAATGTACGTCCTTCTTCAGCACGATACCTCTGCCGATCATTCGGCCGTTTGTTTTTTGGCACACCGTTTCCATTATCGCTTCAGCTCCAATGGCCTCTGCCTCAATCATTGCGTACCCAAGCTCAAGCGCTATCGAGATGCCGCCGATCGCGGCGTGCTCCTTCACATAAGATGCCGGAATCGGGTGGCGCGCCGAGGCAATGAAGCCGCCTGACATATCGGATGCCGTCCGCAAAATGTTAGACGTTTTGGCAGGCGTGCCTTTGACGACCAGCTCGAGATAAGAGCCCGTATCCCTTCTGCCGCCGACGACAACCTGAATCGTCTCATAGTCGGTGCGCGAAGCAAGCCCCATCGAGCCCATCTTGCCGGTTGGATGCGCGCGAATATCGCCAGTCGCATCAACGACGACGAGACCGAGCGCTGCAGCCGGCAGCCAGCCGTTAATCGTACTCGACATGCCGTTTTGCGGAGTCATTACCCCTACAACCTTGCCATCGTAATTGTCCATCAGCAGCTTAACCGCCTTGATATAATCAATGCCCCACATTTCCCACTCATTGCCGGCAGGCGCCCCAATCGCAGTCGCCGTTACAATAATCGCATCGTCTGGAAGCTCGTCAACGGAAACTAGCTTAGGCTTCGCGATCCCAACCGCCGCACCGCCGATCTCAAGTCCATGGTCGACCCAGCCGCCGCCGCCTGCTGCAAATACCGCTCCCCCTCTTACTGCCGCTCTTACATCCTCTATCGTTAATTCCCGCAAGATGAATTCCCCTCTCGTTTCGTTTCGATTCTGCGTATGCCTTTTTTGCTCACTTCATCCAATGATTCCTCATAGCCTGCATCGGCATATCGCAAAACGCCAAGCCCCGTGTCATTGTCGAGCGTCGTCTTCAGTCTGAGCTCCGCATCGGCTGTACCATCCGCAACGAGCGTTACGCCTGCGCTGGTCATATAGCCGCTGTAGCCGCCGCCGCCCGAATGGATCGCGACAAGATCGGCCATGGAAGAACAGTTAATCATCGCATTCAGCAGCGGCCAATCGGATATCGCATCGCTGCCGTCCTTCATATTTTCGGTCATAATATTCGGATGCGTCATCGCACCTGCGTCCAAATGGTCGCGAGAGAAAGCAATTGGTCCGCTAAGCTCGCCCGCCTTCACCATCGCATTTACTGCTAATGCCAGCTTCGTTCGGTCTCCATGGCCGAACCAGCCGATACGTGCTGGCAGTCCTTCGACAGGGACGTACTCGTTCGCTAAGCGAATCCAGTTCACGACCACCTCGTTGTCGCTAAACTGCTCCAATATATATTGATCGATCTTTCTAATATCGTTGGCATCGCCGCTTAGCGCGACCCAGCGGAACGGTCCGATCGCCCGTGCGAACAGCGGCCTTAGGAAGGCTTCCGTAAACACAGCGATATCGAATGCATCCTTTACTCCGTACTGCTGCGCTTGCGAGCGAATATTGTTGCCATTGTCAAAAACGACTGCTCCTCTGCGCTGAAACTCCAGCATCGCTTCCACTTCGGCAGCAATTGACGCGCCTGCGTCCGCTTGAAGCTTATCCGGTGCCGTCTTGCGCAGCTCAGCAGCCTTCTCCAAGCTATAGCCAGACGGTATATAGCCGTACATCAGATCATGCGCCGAGGTTTGGTCAGTCACAACATCCGGCCGGATTCCTCTGCGGATCAATTCCGGATAAATATCGGCTGCGTTTCCAAGCAGACCGACGGATAAGCTCACTTTCGCCCTGCAAGCCTCCTCAATCCACTCAAGCGCCTCATCCAGACTTTCGGTTTTCCTTTGCAAATAACCGACTTCGATCCGTTTATCGATTCTAGCCTCGGACACTTCCACGCATAAAATAACCGCGCCAGCCATCGTTCCCGCAAGCGGCTGCGCCCCGCCCATTCCGCCGAGGCCCGCAGTCAATATGAATTTGCCGGCAAGACTGCCGCCGTAATGCATTCTAGCGATTGATTGAAAAATTTCATAAGTCCCTTGAATAACCCCTTGGGAGCCGATATATTGCCACGCGGCTGCAGTCAATCCGCCCCAAATGATCAAGCCTTGCTCCTGATATTTATAGAAATTTTCGCTTGTTGCCCATTTGCCCACCATATTGCAATTCGCCATGACAACGATCGGCGCATATTTATGCGTACGCATGATGCCAATCGGCTTCCCCGATTGAATGACAAGCGTCTCTTCTTCCTCCAGCGATTTGAGCGTGCTGACTATGGCATGATAGGAATCCCAATTGCGGGCCGCTTTCCCAAGCGCAGCATACACAGTTAGCTCCTTTTGATTCTCGCCATTTTCGAGAACATTCTCGAGCATGCGCAGCAGCGCTTCCTGCCTCCAGCCCTTGCACCGAAGCTCCCCGCCTCTTGCCGCCAAAATCTTATCCATATCCAACACTCCTTTTTATCATCATTCAATAATTGGTTTCTATTAGTCAATAAAATATCAAATGAACACCTAATAGTCAATGATTTTCGTTAATAATATGTTACTTTAAGTAACGCACTAGGAATAGGCCGCTTTACTAGTGTACATGCCGTTATTTTTTTTTCAAAATCAATTTTGATCAACTGGTGTTACACTCGATGCTTTCTATATAAAAAGCTGTTTAGGCGACAGGGCTGAAAGTTTACTGAAGGGCCGTGCAAACAGGTGCATCTTTTGCTCAAAAGGACGATAATAGAGTGGTGTACCGTGAAAGGGGAATTGGACATGACATCCTTTGAAGGGATTAAAATATTGCTTGTGGATGACGAACCGAACATCGTGCAGTTTCTGGAGCTTGGACTTGTGAATGAAGGCTTTGACATTCGAGTTGCCTACGACGGAGAAACCGCGTTACAGGAGGCTGCCGCTTTCAAGCCTCATGTCGTCATCTTAGACATCATGATGCCAGGTATGAACGGGTTTGAGGTTTGTCATGCGCTTCGGGCGGCTGGCGACAATATCGCCGTCATCATGCTGACGGCAAAGGATGAGGTCGAGGATCGCGTCAAAGGCTTGACGCTCGGCGCAGACGATTATCTCGTGAAGCCGTTCAGCTTCAGCGAGCTGCTCGCGCGCATCGGGGCAAGGCTTCGCAACCAGTTTCCCAATCTGCTTGGCGAAGCCGTCTATGGGCCGTTTCGTCTTGATGACAGGCGCAAGGAGCTTGTTTACTTGGAGCAGGTGCTTGAGCTGTCGCCTACCGAATACGAGCTGCTGCGGTTCATCCTTTTGAACAATGGCGTCGTGCTTAGCAAATCGCTTATTTTGGACAAGGTATGGGGCTATCAATTCGGCGGGGAAGAGAACATCGTTGAGGTGTACATTCGCTCGCTACGCGACAAATTGAACGATAAGGAGCATCGGCTCATTCGAACGCTTCGGGGCGCAGGCTATCGGATGGACTTGCCATGAACAGGCTGAGAACAAGCGCAATCGCTCGTCTTTTCGCTCCTGGGTCGCTCCGTTACCAGCTTTTAAATCGTTCCCTGCTTATACTCGCTGTCTTGCTGCTGCTTATCGGCGTACTCCAATATGTCATCATGAAGGACTTTGTTTTCAATAATAAAGCCGAATCCTTAAACGCTCAAGTGATGGCGATGCCGATGGATTGGTTTAGGGATGGAGCCGCTCCTAATGAAGGAATGGACAGCGAGCGCCCTGAACAAGGCAATGCTCCGGCAGATAACGGCCTTTCCGATCGCCCGCAAAGAAACCACCGGGACTCGCCGATGTTTTATCAGCCCGGCTTATCCATCGTACTGTTCAGACAAGACGGCACGATCACCGATGTGTCGAAGGATACGACCGTCAGCGCGCCGCTTCTATCCGAGGAACAATACGAACAAATTTCAAATCAGCTTCAGGCTCGTAAGCAGGTCGACTACCAAATCGTCGACAATGCGCAGGGGAAGGAGCAGATTGTCGTCTTTCGCCATGCTGGTCCTCCCGGCAAAGCTGAAGGCATCATTCAAGTAAGCATGGAAACGGAGTCACTGAAGCAGCTGCTCATGACCCAGCTCGCTATATTCACGGGATTGTCAGCTCTAGCGCTTGCTGCCGGGCTTGCTCTCTATTTGCCGCTGCTTCGCCGCACGCTTAGGCCATTGTCCCGTGTCGTGCTCGCCGCCCAGCATACCGATGCGGGAAGCTTGACGAAGCGCATACCTGCAAGCCATGGACAGGAGGAGATTGACCGGTTGTCGGAAGCGTTCAACGGCATGCTCGAGCGATTGGATATCTCCTTTGAAACCCAGCGGAAAACAACGGAAAAAATGCGCCGCTTCATTGCCGACGCCTCGCATGAGCTTCGGACGCCGCTGACGTCCATTCACGGATTTCTTGAGGTGCTGCTCCGCGGGGCTGCAGCAAATCCGGAGCAGCTTCATCGCGCGCTAACCAGCATGCAGCTCGAATCAAAGCGCATTAATAAGCTCGTCGAGGATCTGCTCGCGCTTGCGAAGCTCGATCAAGACCCGCAGCTTCAGCTTGCCGATACGCAACTGGATGAGCTGCTCCTTGAAATGGAGCCGCAATTGCAATTGATTGCCGGCAGCCGCGAAGTAAGGCTCGAACTCACGCCTCATGTGAGCGGCCGCTTCCATGCCGATAAGCTCAAGCAAGTGGTGCTCAATTTATTTCTTAATGCGGTGCAGCATACCGATTCGAAATCGGGCAAGATCAGCATCTCGCTTACACAGCATAACAATCAAGCCGAAATAACCGTTGCCGATAATGGCATTGGCATTCAAGCTGAGCATCTACCGCATTTGTTTGAGCGATTTTATCGCAGCGAGTCGTCCAGAACGCGCAAAAATGGCGGTGCCGGGCTTGGTCTTGCTATAACTAAGTCAATCGTCGATGCCCATCGGGGAATGATTGAGGCAACTAGTCAGCCAAACGAAGGGACAACCTTTCGCGTTATGATACCGACAGACCTGTCGCTGTAATCATCTTTAATGAAAGCAGACGTTAACCGTCCCTATCATGGGACGATTAACGCCTGCTTTTTATTACACCTATTAGGCCTGTTTCAGTGCTGCAGCACAAACTCGTCCAGCTTTTTACCATCCACATCGTACGCCTGATAGGTTAACGATTCCCCGCTAATGGAAATACCCGCAAACATTTGCTTCCCATTTTGAAAATGGACCTTGTGATAGAATTGGTCCTCTTTCTTCTCGTTAAACTTCTGCCCTGACGTATTGGTCACGACATAGACCGTTCCCTCGCGATTTTGAACCGCAGCTTCGCCGTCGCCGACAATTTGTCCATTGCGCAGCGGATAAGACCTCGAATATTCATGATTATGGCCCTGCAGCACCAAATCAACCTTAAATTCATCGAACAGCTTCGTCCAATCCTTCACTTTCTTATACGTATTGCCGCCATAGTGACCTTGGTGCACCGCAACGATTTTCCAAGGCTTATTCGTGCTCTTGAGATCGCTGCTCAGCCACTTCGTCTGCTCTTTGATGTTCGATTCGGAATTCAAAAAGACAAAATGGACTAGGCCGTAATCAAAGGAGTAGCTGGTGCCTGGAATGGAACCCTCCGCGCCATTGTCCGGCAAATGAAAATGGGACACGAAGCGTTCAGCTTGTCCATCCATCTCATCATGATTGCCGGCAGCCGGCATAAAGGGGATCTGCGTTACCCACCTGCTTGCTTTTCCGAATAAATGGGTCCACGCCTGCTCATCCTCCGGCTCCTCCGTCAGATCGCCGTTATGGACGATGAATGCTGCGCTCGGAAATGTCGCAAAAGCCTTGTCCAACGTATTTCCCCACAGCTCAAAATCCTGCTCGGTCACGCCTTGCGAGTCCGTCACATTAATGAAGCAGAACGTACCCGGCTCCTTCGGCTCCGTCTCAAATACGGCTGCATCGCTCCAGCCCTTCGCTTCCCCGCTTCCCACCCGGTAACGATAGGCCGTTCCCGGCTCGAGTCCGTCTGCCTCCGCTTAGTCTATCCATTAATTACTAAATATGGTTATTAAGAGCTATATACTCATTAGTGAAAATAAGGTAGATTAGTAAATCTGTTATTATATTTATAAAATTTAGGAGGAGATTATTTTGAAGGTAAAAGCGAGTGTGTCCTTATTGTTGGTACTGTCGGAATTCTTGGGTTTAACAAGTTCTGTCTTTGCAGACGGAAATGTAAAACAGAGGTCTAATGAAAGAATTGAAAGTGTACAGTATTTTATTCAGGAAGAAAACCCCGTTTATTCTGTCCAAATAAATGAGGAACTAAAAGGTAATTTAAATGATGTGTTAAAATCTAGTCCAGAAGTAGCTTCTCAACTTAAGACTCAAATTAATAATAATGAATTCTCTTCAAGGCTTGTAACAAATCCAGGCTGGACATATTATCAAATACGTGAAGATTTTGAATATACTGGTCAAAGCAATTTTGTTATGGATGTTGGGCCCCGTAGTAATGAAACTTTCTTGATAAGTGTTGCAAAAGGTAAAACACAAACTAAAACAAGTTCCACAACAGTTTCTGGAAGTATGACGATTGCAGGAGAAGCTGGTATTCAATCACCGATAGCTAAAGTAATTAGTTTGAAATTCACCGGATCAGTGACGGGAACCATATCAAAAACATGGGGAACAACTATAACTTTTACTGGTCCCACGGGCAATTTTAATTCAAGAAACTATTATGGTGGAATCCAGTTTGATAGTTTAAGAGCATATGTTAATATTACTAAAGAGTACCAAGCGTTCGATGCGCAAGGTAATAACAGAGGGTATGTTTATGACACACCAGTAAACGTATATGTGGATGGTGTTAAAGTACCAAAGGCTATTAAATGGAGTGTTGATGTTAACTATTAATAAGGAGTTGTTATGACTTTGCGTATTCTTTCCTTTGTATCTATTGTCTTCCTATCCATTATAATTGTAGGTTGTAATAATCGATCTTCTGATATTTCGCAGATTACTAACTTTCAACTAGAACAATCCAATATCAATTTAATAGATGTCAACATGAGATCAGTTATTATGGAAGAAGATTCGAGAAGATATATTGGTGTAGAGTATGGTGTTGTGGCGACGTTAATAAATGTTCCAAAAGAATCCATTGACCAAATCGGATTTAGTATTTTGTATAAGGGTAAAACAAAAGAACTTTATGGACAAAGTGGTACGGGGTCAGTGAAGGGTTTTTCTATAATCGAGGAAGAACACACTAGTCTAAAGATATTTGTACCTATTGTCCAATTTGCCAGCCATTTGAATTCATCAGATCAAGAATATCTAACAAGCACCTTAGGAAAAGAGGAAATACAGGTACAAGTATATTTCAAAGAGGAGCCTGAGTTCTCTCTTGAAATCTCAGAGTAAGAAAATAAGACAATCGTTTCTTCGTTTATGGGGGAACGATTGTCTTATTTTAATCATAATTTCAAGAGGGTGCATTTCAAAATGACCTAACAGGGAGGAGGAAACTGTTACGACTATTGCTTTTTGCATAAGGGTTTTTGAAGGAGTATTGGGAAGTTGAAAATGGAGTAGGAAGAAACCTAGGACACAATAGTGTAGGTGATATATCTCTATCTAATGTAGAAAGATTTTCAATGCTATCATGGCAAAGAGAGACTTTCAACTGTATTGATATAATTTTAACTATTTGTCAATATTATCCGATCATGATGGACGGCTTGTTCGATTCCGCCTCCTGTATCAATCGTTGAAGTCTTGCCTGTAAAGGTCATTACCCGCTCGTCATTCCAGTCCATAGAGGCATTCTTCTTCATTAACTGAACGACCGAAGCAGCCTGCCGATTCGAGCTATGCCAAGTAAAAGCGCGGCTGGTCACCGGATCGCCCCTGAACGTAGTGACGATGGCGGCCGGCTTTTGGGATCTTTCGACCTTCAGCCAGTCCGCTGCGGCTGCGCCTGCAAGAAGCAGCGCGCAACATACGAGCACGACCAGCAAATCCTTGCGTATTTTCAAGACTTGTCCCCTCTTTCATCTTTAGTTGATCCTCAATCTATCTTATCAAAAACCTCGCAAACGGCGCATTCATCAATCTTTCAGCCGGCCTTAAGTTAAGAATAAGTAAAGGCCGCACAATAACATAGCATCCACGAAAGAAAAGAGGATCGCTTCTTCGCTGTAAGGCGGATTAGCGATCCTCTTCTTTTGGCCTAATCGATTAATTCGGTGAAATCATTCTGAGCAGTATATGAACCTTCGGGATCTGATAGCCGCCGATCTCTTGTACATTAAGTACCATTAGTCCATTGACAACTGACAGGTAAGAAGAAATCATTTCCTCGAGATCGCCCGCGATAATCTGACCACCCGCCTGTCCCTCTTGGAACAATGGCAGCAATTGATTAACAGCCGCCTTCATTGAATAGTCTTCGATAAGCTGCTTTACCTTCTCTGGTACACCCTCTGACGTTCTCGCCTGATGAATCAGCATAAAATAATCCGTGCCGCTTTCATCAAGCATATCTTCGGTTAAAGACTTGATCTTGTCGATCGGCGAGCCCGAATAATCGTACACATTCCGCATCGCATCCTGTGCCGCGATCATGGCATGTTCGACAAGCGTAATGAAGAGCTCTTCTTTTGACTTAAAGTAATGGTAAAGCAAGCCATGGCTAATGCCTGCTTCCGCTGCGATCATGCTCATCTTCGTACCAATAATGCCCCTCCGGGAAAAGACCTTTAGGGCTGCGCCCATTATCTGCTCCTTACGCTCATCACGAATATGATGAAGCTGTTCATCGTTTAAAGGCGCCAATTCATCCTTCACTCCTTACTGAGGTATAATCTTATCGAGCACTTCCTCAAGCGGCAAACCATGCTCTTCCAAAAGCTCTGCGAGTAATTGCCGACCTTCGTCTGAAGCATGAAGCACCGTGCTGACCATATCCAAATTATACAGCTCTCGCAGCGATACCGATAGCGTATTCACTGCCCAGTACATGCCGAAGAGCTGATAATTTTGATTCCCTGTTCCCTCTTTCAGCACTAGATCCATAAACCTCCTGCCAAAAGCAATCCCTTTAAGCGGCTCGGAAGCAGCCTCATATACAACACCTTCCCACTCCAATACAGCCGAGCAATTTAACCACCATGTAGGTGTAATCACCGTTTCTTGCATCTTCCTGAGCAGCCTTTGCTCGAAATGGGCTTTTGGGTTAATCAATTGCTCTTGCAGATGGGCGTCCAGTAAATCCGCTTCGATCGCCACAACCGTCATTCCTTGGCCAAAGATGGGATCATAAATACAATAGGCATCGCCTATCACTAACAATCCAGAAGGCCATTTTTCCATTTGCTCGTAATGTCGGCGATACAGCTCATTGACGTGAAAGCCGCGCAGCGGCGTAATCGGCTCAAGCTCTTGCAAGATCTCTCCGATTAATGGAGATGGAAGCGCAGCAACCGCCTCGTCGAATTGTTCTGCCATCGTTGGCGGATATTGTCCGCCTGGACGATATAGCACGATTTCAGCCACTTCATTTTCGATAAAGGAAAAAACGCCTGTAAACGTCCCATTAGACGGTTGACCCATGATGTTAATGACATCCCATTCCTCGGACAAATGAGCCCTATGGGCAGGCAACTTGTAACGCCTTGTGCTATAGCCAATAGAAGCTTTCATGATGTCAGCTGCAGGCACCTCGTAGCCTAGCTCCTCCAGCCATTGCGTCAGCTTTGAAGCTCGGCCGCTTGCATCCACCACGAGATCCGCAAGAATTTCATTCCCGTTTCCAGCGGCTTCTCCGCGATTTCGGATCTCTACTCCAATAACGGCAGCTTGATCCGTAGTTGTAATGAGCCTAAGCACATCATGCTTTGGCAGAAACCGCACATTGGAGATTGCTTTTACACGTCTGTGAATGACCCACTCGAGCGCTGCCCGGCTAAATTTGATATCATCTCTATCGTAAGGCCCGGCTACCGTTCCATATTGAGTCATAATATGAGCAGTCTTATTCAGGGAAGAGGGAGATCCAAGCTTTCTTAAATCCTCCTCATAGTCGGGAAAAAGCTGCTCTGTGATCATCTTACCACGAGCTGTGAAGCGATGGGGATGAAACCCATGCGGTACACCCGCGCGATCCACGGGATGCTCAGGAAATTCATCCTTGTCGATGATGAGCACGTCCTCGAAATATTGAGAGAGCACTCTTGCCGTCATTAAGCCAGCTATGCTTCCTCCTATTACAATTGCCTTTTCTCTCTTCTGAATACTGGTCATGTTTATCGCTCCTTTTAATTTTTGATTGATTCATTCAGTCAATAACAAGCCAAACGAAACCATTTCAATGAAAGCAGCATGGATCAGTGCGTAAGTCAGTTCATAAAATAGTGCATGGAATTGTACATAGAAAAGTGCATGAATTTAAAAGATATTTTTAGATTGACTCGTTCAGTCAACAACAGAATAAGTCATTTATTTCTAGCTGTCAACTGACGTACAAGCTGTCTTTTAAAAAAAGAGTCCTTCACCTCGATCTGATAATAACGAACGCCGATTTTGTAAAATCCGTCGGTCGTCACCTGGAATTTAAAAAGATGACCCCCGAGGGTCATCCTTTTACGTAATGCTCCTTCATGAGAGCTACTTCTCTTTGTTTTTTTGCGGTATTCTGTTTATAGAACCAAGCTTTTGTTAAGGTCTCCATTGGAAACCTATCGAATTTTCTCCATACTCTTAAAATCTCATCAGCAGCAAACATATGCGGTTCTCCTTTCTAAGCGTTTTATTTCAGCTTATGATATTACCGCGCCTCGCCTTTATGCCTACTAAAAAATACGCCAGGTAGCCCAGCACATTGAATAAAGCAAAACCGATGATCCATCCGACGTTCAATCGTTGATGATGATAGGCATTGATCGTAGCCCAAATCGTAAATAAAACCGCATAAATCACAATGCCTGCTGTGAGAAGGTATCCGACTAGCGTAGCCAGATTTTTGGACTCCAAATGGATAAACCATTTATCGCTCTGCGCATAATAGAAATCCATTACGGAAAAAGGCCGCAATTCTCTAACGTACCGGTAGATAGGATCTGCTTGATGATTGAAGTAAGATACGCTGCCCTCAGCTGTTACTGTTTTGACCTCGCTCGTCTTATAGATTTGAACGTTAGTAATTTGTTTTGCATCTCTTACTATAGCTTTAATGGTCTTGTCCGACTGCTCTGAAATGACTGCTTGTTTGTCAAGCACATCATACAAGGATCTAGAAATAGCTGCGTTTTCAGCTCTATTATCCATTTCAACCTTCCATATCACACCAGACGCCACCAGACTAATAAGGAGAAAGGCAAAAGCAATATACAGCACCCTTTTAGCGAAAATTTTCTGTGCTTTAAACAATTGGCCGACAACCACGCGCATTTCCTTTTCCCCGCCGAATCGTTCGATCGCAATCGCTATCGCATCCTGCTCTGATTTTCCTTCTATTTTCAATTCATGGACGGCCTCTAGCAAATGGTTTTTCATTTCCGCCTTTAATTCTTGGATCTCTTTCTTGTTCCCGCTTGCATTTTTATAGACCGAGTCTACAAACAGCTCAATTTGACCCATCTTATTCTCTCCCTCCGATAAACGAATCCATCATTTTTTTCAAAAATTGCCACTCCGAACGTTTTTGTTCAAAGCCCTCTTCACCAAGCGGCGTTAGCTTATAATATTTCCGTCTTCCCCCGGGACCTTGATCTTCGCCCCAATAAGAAGCAATCCATTTATTGTTCTCCAAACGCTTTAGTGACAAATAAAGCGTGCCTTCTTTCAGCTCAAATTGACTTTCGCTCTTTTCCCGAACGAGCTTAGCCAATTCGTACCCATACCGGTCCTTGCTATGTAACAACGAGAGGATTAACGTATCGATATGGCCCTTTAATACCTCTTTATTCAATTCCATCGTTTTCACCTCCTAGTTGTACTTTAAAATATATTACTCTATAATGCAAGGTATTAATTTAAAATAACACTTTGCCTGCAGCATAAGCAAAATAACAGCCCAGGCTATACGCCTAGGCTGATTTTTTATTCTGATCTTGCGGTCTTGCTCCGTCCCGGCAGTACAATATTCCGATACAACCTCACTGTTAAGAGATAGTAACCCGAATATATAGCAGCAAATAATGCGATTGGAATCCAGATGCGATAGTACGGCTCGGCCAAGATGAATGAGAATAGGTTCATCCCGACCAGTACATGCAAGAGACCTGCGATCCCGGGGAACAGAAACACGAGGAACAGCTCATGATAAATCGAGCGTGACAGCTTCTCCCGCCTTACTCCCAGCTTGCTCAACATCTCGTAACGCTGCACGTCTTTGGCGGCGCCTGACAAAATTTTAAACATCAAGCAGCTTGCCATCATAGCGAGGAAAGCTATGCCTAGGAAGAAGCCCATGAAGAGGGTGCCGGTCGCATTGCCAAGAGCATACTGGTAATATTGGTACTTGCTCCATGACATGTAATCATCTTTGTTTTTATCGATGTTAAGCCGGTCGAGCGCTTCCCATGAGGAGCGGTTAGCCAAAAAATCGCTCGTCTTTCCGATGACGATAACCTTTTCTATTGATTGAAGCTTCCGCAAGGATTGCTCATCGACAATACGGTAGCTTAAAGACTGGTCCGGAGTAATCCGCGACAAAAAATCTTGCCACTCCTGGCTGTAAGGCGTCGCCCTATCGTCTGTACCTGTCGGAAGAATATCTGTAATCCGATTCAAAGTATCACCGTATTTCTGATTGCTCGTCAAATTTGCAAATGGACGGTGGCTTTCGAGATCTTCTTTGGCGAAATAGATTAGCTCATTCTCGATTTTATAACGGTATTCTAACCGCTCCGTGAACGGAATTTTAGCAAGTACAGCCTCCATTTCAGCTGTTGGATCATGCACAATCGCGTCATATACGCTGTAGCTCTCGCCTTTAATTTTGGCATCGTTTACGAAAGCCATTCCTCCGGAAATTGCACCTGCGCCAAGCGCGATCAGCATCGCAACTGTAGCCAGCAGCTTCGTTAGGCCGTTGATTCGGAAGGATAGCTGTCCGTAAGTAAATGCCTTTATTCCGCGCGTGTTGTTGCTCTTTTTCCATTTTGCTACTAGAGGCGGGAGCAATGTCATGAACAACAGATAGGTGCCGAGCGGCGTCATGATCGTCGCTGTGTACAGACCAATTTCCCGCAGCTGCTCCATGAAGGTCAGAGAAAAATAGCCGAGTCCTAAAGCGATGAGTCCTACAATAGCAAGCAGTACCTTCCACCAACTGCTCTGCCACATCCGATCAGCTTGAACACTGCCGTGCACAAGCTGCAGCACCTGCAACCGGGCTAGCTTCAGCTGGTTCCATAATGCAGACAAGCCGAACAGGATGACGAAGAACAATGCCGTAAACAAAACAGCTGGCATGTACACCGCGTGATAGCCGGATAAGTTCGCATTAAGCTGCCTTGCAATCAGCTGTCCGACGAGCGCGGACAACCCGAATCCAAGCGCAAGACCGGCAACGAGCGAGATAAGGCCAAGCGCGATTGTCTCGATAAACATAAGCAATCGTATTTTGCTTTTTCTCGCTCCGAGCACCAAATAAAGTCCAAATTCACGCTGGCGCAGCGAAAGCAAAAATCCGTTCGCATACAGAATGTAAAAAAACGTAATCGACGAGAGCAGCACCGAGCCTAGAATATAGACCAGCTGTATCGAATTAATAATGGCGTTCTCCTCAGTGAAGCTGCGGTTCCATGCCATTGTCTGAAACATATAAAAGATAGAGATCGACATGACGAGCCCTGCGAGCAGCACGATATAATCCTTGTATTTGCTTTTCATACCGGATAATGCTAATTTCATTAACATGATGTCATCTCACTGCCTTCCCGATCCATGCCACTGCACTGCTGCCGCTGCAGCAGCCGACGCGCCATAATCGCCGAGCATATCAAGAATTTGCTTGTAAAAGGACTCCCTGCTGCCCGAGCGATACAGCTCCTTCACCAGCTCTCCATCCTGTATGAACAGAATTCTGCCGCAGTAGCTCGCGCTGAACGCATCATGCGTCACCATCAGAATCGAAATTTGCTGCTCCTCATTTAGCCTTTTCATCGTCTCCAGCAAACCGACCGCATTTTTCAAATCGAGCGCTCCCGTTGGCTCATCGCCGAGCAGCAGCGCTGGTTCATGGACGATCGCGCGCGCTGCCGCCGTTCTCTGCCTTTGTCCACCGGAGACCATCGCCGGATATTGCTCCGCTATAGCCATAATGCCGAGACTTTCCATCACGTGCTGAACCCGGCTGCGGATCTCGCTCGCAGGCATGTTCTGCAAAGATAGGGGCAGCGCGATATTTTCGAAAACCGTCAAATTGTCGAGCAGATTAAAATCTTGAAAAATAAATCCTAGCCGCTGCGCCCGAAAGTCAGACAGCTCATGGGCCTTCATACGCGTAATATCGGTACCGGCAATGGCGATCGTCCCCTCCGTCGGGTTATCGAGCGTTGAAATGACGTTCAGCAGCGTCGTTTTGCCTGAACCGGACGCGCCCATGATGCCAATAAATTCCCCTTCCTGCATCGTGAAAGAAATATTGTTCAAGGCATACACCTGATTCTCTTTCTTGCTTCCATATATTTTGGATATTTTCCTAATATCGATAACTGGCGCTTTAGTCGTCATTACTGCATCTCCTTATGTTCTGTCTAGGCGCTCATAGGCGCCACATCGTATTCAGTATAAGGAAGACGCCTAAAGCAAACGTAATATAACACTAAAGAATTCTTAAAGATTTCCTTAACATAAGGAGAGTGGAGCAAAAATAGAAAAAACCCGAAGACAGCGGCTAGCGCTATCTTCGGGTTAAAGCAGCCCGCTTGGGCTGAGTTGGCTCATTTAAGCAAATAACAGCTGTCGCAACGCTTTATTGCTCCATGAAGAAATGCTGCTGCTGCCAGCCGAGCAACTCTTTCAGCTTGGCGTTCGTCAGAAAGCTGGTTCGTCCAGGCAATTGCTCGGCATGCTTCGCAAGCTCAGGCATGAATTGATGAATCAGCTCTTCGCTTGGCAGATTGGTCGAAGTGTCGTCCGCAGCGAGTATTATCGCCTGAGCGCCTAGACCATCCTTCTCCACCGCCAATCTGCAGGCTGCTGCCATGTCCCTTACATCGATATAGCTCCAAAGTATGCGAACGCGCTCTTCCGGTGTTTCAAAGGTCTGTCTCACTCTCGGGTAATCCTTCGGTTCAAGTATATTGCCAAGGCGGAATGAAATGACCTGCATGCCTGTTCTTCTATGGAACGCTTCTCCCGTCATTTCATTTACCATTTTGGATAAACCGTAGCTATCCTCGGACAATTGCGAATGGCTTTCATCGATTGGCAAATAGTTCGGCGCAAAAAACTGATTCGCGAATACGATCCCGTAGGACGACTCACTGGATGCCAGCACCACCTTGCTGATGCTCAAATTAGCGGCAGCCTCCAAAATATTGTAGGTGTTCATCACATTATTGCGGAAGGTGACGTCGTTCGGATAAATAAATGCTTCCGGTATCGCTGCAAAATGAATCACTGCCTCAACGGGCTGCCTGTCCCTGATGCTAAATTGCGATAAAGCATTGTGCACCTGACCCAAATCGTTCAGATCTACAATTAGCGTCTGGCATAAACGCTCTTCAGGCAGCTTCCAATCCAAATTCAGCACCTCGTATCCGTGCTCAATCAAATCTTTAATGATCCATTTGCCTGCTTTCCCGCTGCCGCCGGTTACGACTATTCTCTTTTTCATCCAAACATCGCTCCATCCATCTGCATTTGAACAAAACCTTATATTTTAACGGCTCTTTATCAGCAATTTCATCGCTTCTTTGACGACTTTTTCGGTATCTTTGCCCGCTGCTATTTCCTCAAGAATACATTTCTCCAAGTTTACCGCTACGATATAGGCAATTGCTTTATCTGCCGCGCTTCGAATGGCGGATAGCTGACTAACCACGTCCTTGCAGTGCTGCTCCTCTTCCATCATGTTCAGAACGCCTCGAGCTTGTCCTTCGATACGCTTCAGTCGTTTCTTTACATCATCATCATATTTCATCCAAACACGCTTCCTTTCCATTCCTTTATCCATTCATCGCTCGCTTTCCACGTGCAGGCCTTAAACCTCTATAGTAGATAGGCGATTTCCATATCCTGTTGACATTAATTAAATTATATACCTAGTTAGGTATCGAGACAATGGAATTGCGCTTCCATGACAGGAAGAAGCTATCACCCGTCGTGATAGCTTCTCCAATCGATCATGCATCCACAATCAACCTTTGAAGCGAATCCATTCCTTTTTTTTGCTTTAATTACCGCTGTAAAGCCTGCCGTCAAACCTTCAACGACCTGACAAACACCCCAATTCAACGGTCCAGAAAACCTCATCTTTGGGTTCGGTTCATTGAATGTATGATTGAGGGTTTTTCACTTAGAAAGTGTGCTGAGATGTTGCATGATGAGGTGACGCATGTAACCCTGTTTTATTGGAGGCATAAGATTCTTGCTGCTTTGAAAAAAATTCCAACCGAATCATTTCATGGTATCGTCGAAATGGACGAGACCTATTTCTTGTACTCTGAGAAAGGGAAAAGAAACATCTCCGAGCGCAAGGCTCGTAAACGCGGCGGTAAAGCTAAATATCGAGGTATCAGCAACGACCAAATATGCGTGGTCGCCCGCGACTTGCCATAAGATGACTTTCTCTGGCGTTCTTGGACGTGGTCGTATTCGGACTATGAAATTGGATGAAGCGATTGGCGGTCATTTATCAGATTCGAACGTACTCTGCACTGATTCTTGGGGAGCATTTAGTTCCTATGCCAACTCGAAAGGGTTAGTCACTACCGCTTCAAGTCCGACGGGAAACAGCGTGTGAAAGGCGTTTACCACATTCAGAACGTGAACAGCTACCATAGCCGACTGAAACGCTGGATTGACCGCTTTAACGGCGTTGCAACGAAGTATCTGCAACATTATTTGGCTTGGTTCCGTTATCTAGACAGCAAGGAATATGAGAACACAACGTCGAATAAGAAAAATATGTTGGTCGCTTCGTGCCTGTTTACTGTAAATGAGACAAACAATAATCTTCGACGAACGGCTTTTTCTTGCTTGCTGAACTAACGGACAGGATGACGCAAAACAAAAAATAAATATGCGTATATACAATAACCAATATTGTTAGTGGAGGAAATGATGAAAAATAAAAAATTGATGACTCTGATAGGTCTTTTCTTTATTGTGATATATTTTGCATTCAATATTTGGATGCTAACCAGTGTCAAAGCAACATTGAGAACAATATATCTTCATCCAGAGAAGGACAATCAAATAGTGCATAAACAAGTGACTGAATCAGCATTAAATAAGTTTCATAGAAAAGAAATATACCCATCAAGTACATCAAGCCAAGATGATATAATAGTTTACTCAACGAATATGGGATTTGGATTACACTTTTTCTACTCAGGTACCATTTGGATTAAATATACATACAAAGGATTAGACAAAAACACAATGGAAGTCAAATATGGTTCATCAAAAGTTCCAATGCAATTAAAGGTAAAACTGAAAAATGGAAGCTGGAGAATAACTGACAAATACGAAAAAGCATAATATATAAACAGGTAACGAGAGCAGAATAATCAACATAGAGCAGGTCGCCAATTTGGAGTTGGTTGTCATTAAGCTCTAACGTAGAACGATAGTTAAATTAACCGCCTTTTCAAAGGGCGGTTTTCTTTAGGGCTAAAAACAACATTAAGGTTTAACATAGCCAAAAAGAAAAGAGACTGCCCAGATCCGTTTAGACCTGACTGGACAATCCCTCATTCAAATGGTTATTGAGATATGCTACCCTATATTACTGCTCGGCCAACTGCTTCTCTTTTATCAACATCACCGAAATGTACTGAAGCACTGCTGTAGTGAACAGCACCACCGGCATCCATATCGAAGCCAAATCCGAAGCAAGTAATATAAGGACGCTTATTGAAACTACCCTCCCTACATTCAAGAACAGTTCCCTCATAACAACGGATTCAACGCGAAGCTGTCCTTTGAGCGGCAGCGTTCCAATGAGACGATAGTAATACGAGGTAAGCGTATTGACCGCGAGCGGATTGCAGATCGAGAACAATATCATAAATAGGGCGACTGACCAAAATGCAACCTGGAAAAGCAGTAATGCGGAGCCTATCGCAACGCCTGTCGTTGATAGCAGCACATATTTGCGTACTTGCTCCTTTTGCGCTTTCCGAGAAATGACATATCCGGTCGCAACGGTCAGCGATGAGAAGAAAACGCCCATGTAGCCTACCCAATCCTCGCGGCCAACCGTTTGATACAGCATAATATTGGGAAGAAACAACATGATGCCCTGGAACAGCCCGAGCACAAAGAAGCTGAACAACGCCTTGAGCCAGCGCCGGTTTTTATTCATCACAAGACCCATAAACTTTAAATAATAGGCTTTATGGTGAGACGGTACCATCGGAATGCGGAAGCTGACGAACGCAGCTATTAGGAACATGATGAAGGCGAGTGTAAAAATAATTATATAACCGTGCAGCCCCTCGCTTCGCTGAATAATAAAACCGGCAAGCGCTGGACCTGCAAGCCCCGACGCATTAAAGAAGATCATATTGATCGCCAGAAACCGAATCCGGTTCGCTTCCGTCGAGACATCATATTGTATGACTAAGTATCCGGTCCAATATAGACCGGCAGCAACGCCGTTAAAGATAGCAAACCATATGTAATATTGAGCGACTAACTCCTGTAAAATAACGACCATTAAGTAAAAAATAGCGATCATGACGATGCCCAGCCGGTATGTCACCATTCGGTCACGCTTCTTGGCAATCCAGCCTCCAAGCGCGAACGCAGGCGGCGTCAGCAAGAAAACGACGATGTTATAAATCCCGTTTACTGTTAAATCCTGTGTTAGCCTCCACAAATATAAGTTGAGAAACAAACCTGACATCGATGCGCCGAATTGAAAGCAGCAATGAATCGTTAAAGCAGTTACAGCATCCTTGCCGAGCCTGCTTTCTGGCGGAATCGGCGAACCTTTGAATCGATTAAATCTGCTCCAAAATCTGGACTCCGTCTGCATATGCTGCATCCCCCGTTGATTCTCAACTAATTAACCTAGCTTTTTAATTAGTTTATCACATGGATACCTATTAACCTTGGCTCAAGAAAGCGCTCTCTCCTTCAAAATAACCGTTATCCTCGCAAATGGAGCGACCTAGTAACCTTATTCATTGTTTTTGTCCATCGTTCGCATGATTAGACTTGCCGACTCAACTTGAAAATGGTAGACATAGCAGTTAAAAGGATTTAGACTAACAAATATTAACATATATTCAAACATAGATAGATTTATCGGATGCGCTTATGAAATTAAAAATTGGGCTAATCGTCCTATTATTGCTGGCTGCTGGATTTATTGCAATCGTCTTTACCTCATTCAGCTTTTCTGCTTTACTCCATAAAGAAGGCTTTTCGCGGGATGATATAAGAGCGGATGAAGGCTATTCCATTGATGCGAAACATGCTAGCAGCAAACGAGGATAAAAATAGTAAACAGCCGATTTCGGGGACAAAGGATTTCTATTTGAACGTGGACTATTTCGATGTAAACGACAAGCTGCTATTATTCGCACATGCCGTAACAGGCAAGCATCAAAAAATGATCGGCTCGGACGAAGTGAAGGCATACTTAAAAACGCAGCTGAAATCATAATTATGGAATCGCATAAACGAAGAGACAGCTATCCCATTAGTCGATACTTCACGTATTGGACACCTCCCTTTTTTATACTTACGAACGTAATTTGTCGTGGCCCATACGCCAAATTCGAGCAATAAGCGCATATGTGCGCTTAAAGCTCATCAAAACACATGATTTGTTAGCTGTAAGAGCAAATACGTGCTTATCGACGAAATACGTGGTGGCTCATACGCCAAATCCAAGCAATAAGCGCATATGTGCGCTTAAAGCTCATCAAAACACATAATTTGTTAGCTTTAAGAACAAATACGTGCTTATCGACAAAATATGTGGTGGCTCATACGCCAAATCTGAACTGTAAGCACATATATGCGCTTACAGCTTATCAAAACACATGATTTGTTAGCTGTAAGAGCAAATACGTGCATATCGACGAAATACGTGTGGCTCATACGCCAAACCTGAACTGTAAAACTCAAAAGTCATTTAGGATACATCACCTTACTTAACGGCATAGATCATCCTACAAAAAAACGCCTCCAACCCCACACTTGCATAGTGGTTTTGGAGACGTTTTTTTTTCAGAATCACCCGCTGCATGCCACTCCCACGAGTGACCGTTTATCTATGATAGCCGGAAGCTAATCTACTGCGCTTGAGCTGGCCATAGCTCGACTAAGCCTGCGCTTGCCATAGCGCTAGTACTGCAGATGGTTCCCAGCCAACTAGCGCTTTATGTGCTTGCAAGCATTTATACGTCACACCGTTATAGCTAACCAAATCTCCGACATTATAGGAAACACCCGCGCCCCAGGCTGAAGCGCCAGTACCTCCGGAGCCACCCCCGCTGCCTGAGGTTAGCGTCACCGACACTTGCGAGCTTGCTTCCGATCGATTGCCGGCTGCGTCCTTTGCTTTTACAGTGAAGCTATACGTCGCTCCTGCCGTTAGGCTGCTAATAACAACGGACGAAGTTGTAGACTGAGCGATAAGTGTCGTTCCATTTAATATTTCATAGCCAATCACGCCAATATTATCTGTTGATGCGCTCCAGCTTAACGATACAGTTGAGGACGTTTGTCCAGAAACCGCTAATCCAGCAGGCTTGCTCGGAGCTGTCGTATCGGCAGGTACAGTTGTACCGCCGCAAGGCCCGATTACTTTCCAAACACCCCATGCGCCTGATTGATCAGGACGATCACCTTGCGTCCACCATTTTGCCTCGTAAACCACTCCGTTATACTTTACTTGGTTACCACCGTTATAAGGGGTAGCTGCCGCCCACTCTGCAGCCGGACAAGAGCTCGAAGGCGCCGCTTCTGTCGTGACCGTCAATACCGAGCTCGCTGTCGACAAATTGCCTGCCGCATCCTTTGCTTTGACGGTAAACGAATAGGCTGTTCCAGCAGTTAATCCGCTAATCGTTGCTGATGTGCCGGCAACGGTCGCAGCGAGTGTTGTGCCGTTATACACCTGATACCCAGTCACGCCTTTATTGTCCGTAGCTGCCGACCAGCTAAGCGTCACGCTTGTTGTCGTTTTTGCAGTCGATGTCAAATTAGCAGGAGTGGAAGGAGCAGACGTGTCAGCAGGGTCGTTTGGATTTCCGCCGCCTGGTGTGCCTCCGTTATTTAAATCTCCTACAAGTTTATCTAACAGCTTACTTCCGCTGCAGCTATAGTTGCTGCTAACGCGACAATCGGAGGAAAGCTCCCAGAACATGCCGCCCGCCAAACCTTTTGTTTTTAAATAATCGATTTTGTAGCCTAACGATTCATAGTCATCATAGCTGATAAAAACTTTGGAGGAAGCGTTGTATAAGTAAGGCACTTTCGCAACGTTATTCCAATAACGCACAAATCCGTTTTTGTTAATATATTTGGCCGCCAAATCACCATAATCGAAAACGCCAGCTTCCCATGTTCCTGCTGGCGGTGAACCGGCGCAAGCCTGGTATTGGCCATCGCCGTTTGGACCTGCCGCGCAGCCGCTCCAGCCGCGTCCATAGAAAGGAACGCCCATAACAAGCTTGCTCGCTGGGACGCCAGCATCCAAATGTCCCTGCACGCCCATCGCGGCATTAAAAGTACTCGCGTTAGGAATGCCGGCTTGCACAGCTGCAGAATCGGTATATAGCGGCGCGTTATGCGCGCTCTTGGTGCTCCAGCCGCCATTGAAATCATAAGTCATGATGTTAATCCAATCGACCGCAGCTGCTATTTTTGCAAGCTCTGTATTGCTTACATAAGACGGCGATGCACCTGAAGCGATCGTTAGTTCATAGGTCTTGCCGTCAACGAGCTCAGCCGCATCCAGCTGCTTGCGGACCTCCTGCAGGAGCAGCGTATAGTTGCTCTTGTCTTGCGGCCTTGCGCTGTTGCCAGCCAAGCCACCTCCTACCGGATACTCCCAATCAAGATCAACGCCATCGAATTGATAATGACGAATAAAGTCGACGGCGGACTTCGCAAACACTACCCGAGTTGCGGAGCTTGCGGCGACGTCCGAGAAACGATTCGACCATGACCAGCCCCCGATGGAAATAATCGTTCTTAGATGCGGGTTCGCTTGCTTGAGCTTGATAAGCTGGCCTATATTTCCTTTTACCGGCTTATCCCATGTATCTCCTGCAAAAGCCTTTTGCGCATCGATCCATGGGTCTCCAAGTACAATCGTTCCATTCGGAACATTGATCGCTCCCGCTTCATCCTGACAAGCCCAAGTAGTCGGATTAGGACTAGTTGGATCAGAATTTCCATGAGAGCCATTCCAGCAAATATCGGCAAAAGCATAATTGATATGAGTCAGTTTGGAAGCATCGATATCCGTCACATTATAACCGCGCCCATAAGCTCCCCATGCTGGAAAATACCCGATTACTTTATACGAATTATTCGCCGCCCCTTCCGCTGCGGAAACAACCGTCGAGACAGCCGGCATAAGCAGGCCAGCCATCGAAAGAAGCATCGCCGTCAGCATCACAAGTGTAGAAGCTTTCTTCATCGTTTTCTTCTTATTCATTCATCAATCTCTCCTCTCAAATTTGAAAAACATTCCGTCATCTTCAACGTTTAAATACTGCAGTCTCATACAAAACCGAAGCAGCAAATCAACATTCACCCCCGAGTTGAATTTACAATGATTGCGTTTACATTTATGGGTATATTAAATATTTTGAGGGATAAGTAACATGATTGAACAGGGGGACTTTTTGATGTTTAGGGGGAAGTTTCTGTTAAATTTTATATATTAAAATACGAACTCCTCTATTTAAATATGATCTTTCGAACACTTTCAAATAAAAGATTTAAATTTTGCCTATCCTTGAATAGACAGCTCCCCTCTAGTCACAAAATACATCCATTACTTCGAGAGGGGGGAACCTGCCATGGCGAAGCAGCAAGGTCACGCGACCAAAAACACGACTACAAAAGCTTCTGATAAAAAAAGCAACGGATCCGGCAACAACCACTAAAAGGTTCAGATGTTCCCGCTAAAACACAAACAACCCATTACCGGCTTAATAAGCTCTGGTAATGGGTTGTTTCGTTTGCGCAATAAAAGGTTATTTATCTTTTTTGTCGAATTATTTCTGAAACGATAATACCTTATAGTACCTTATTACAAAAAAAAGTGGTGAATCTACTATGACTAATTATTCTTATACTGTTATTGATTTTGAAACGAGCGGCCTCGATCCGAAGAAGGACCGGGTTATAGAAATGGCAGCTATTCGCTGCGTCAATGGCGAAATCGCCAGTGAGTTCAGCACGCTAGTCCGATATGACGGCAAGCTTTCCGCGAAAATAACGGAGCTGACCGGCATCACCGACGATATGACTGCTACCGGAATGGACGAGGATACCGCATTCCGTATATTGAACCGCATGCTGGGCGACAACATCTTGATTGCTCATAACGCCGCCTTCGATCTCGGCTTCCTGCACCATTCCTTGCTTCGAATAGCAGGCAGATCATTTTCGAACAGCTTTATCGATACGCTGACGATTAGCCGTACCAGACATGTCTATCCGCATACGCTCAAGGACATGTCGGATCGCTATGGCATTCCGTTAATTGGCGGCCACCGCGCGCTGAATGACGTGATTGCCTGCTGGGAAATTTTCAAAAAAATGAACGATGAGCAAACGGTTGACAGCTACATAAATACACTGGGTTATCTCAAAAAGTTTGGTCCGCCTGCTTGGAGCCCGCCCGGCACAAGGCTCGAAGCGACAGAGCTGAAATATGCGCGCTAGACGCGCTCCTTCCCTTTGTCCGATTCACCAGCATTTTTGTTCGCGGCATCCCGGTCCTGCTGTCAGAAATCGTCACTTTTATGATTCCGGCTTCAAACCTCTGCTATCCAAAATTTGCGTATCCACCGCGTTCCTGTAAGCAATCGGTGTCATCCCCGAATATTTTTTGAACATCGCGTGAAAATATTGTCGGCTCCCGACGCCTACATAATCACAGATGTCCGCAATCGCAACATCCGTCTCGCGCAGCAGCATTTTAGCCTTCTCCATCCGCAGCTCGGTCAAATAGCCGGTTAATGTCTTGCCGTAGTGCGCGCTGAATATTAGGTGCAAATAGCCTGGATGCAGGCTGACTGCCGCTGCAATGTCCTTTACTTGAATGTCTCTATCATAGTTGTGATGCATGTAAGCAATGGTTTGCTTCATATAGAGCTCTACGGTGTTGATCCCCTGTGTTCCAGACTCGCCGTGCAAGCGTGCAATCGCCAAGATCAGCTGCGCAAACAACAGCTCCGCCTTCAAATTAATGTTTTTGCCGCGGCTGTCAAGCTCGAGTACCAAGCTCTTAAGCACCTGATAAACCTCGCTTGGATCACGCAGCAACAAATAAGAGGACGGCTCTGTGATCAATTTGGCCACAAATTCGTCCTCCAAAGCAAGCTGACGCATAGAAGGGAACGCCGCCAGGCGCTCCCTAAAATCAAATTCGACGTTTAGCATCCGGCACGGCCCGCGCTCGTCAACGATAAGGCGATGGGGAACATTTGCATCTAGAATGATAAATTCGCCCTTTTTAAGTGTCATCTCGCAGGCAGCGGCAGCCTCCGTCGCTTCAACCTCGATGCCGCAAGACCCGGAAATGACATACATAATTTCAATCGAATCATGCGTGTGAAAGGACATAGAATAATCTGCCCACTGCTTAAAATAATAAGCGAACACATGCGGATGCAAATCCCCATCCAACCACTCTCTTTTGAACAGCGTTCCGACCACGAGAAGTTCCCCTCCTAGCTCAGCAACAAATAATAGTTACACAGATGCAAGCTTAACAATAGCTTTCAGCGCCGTATTGATTTCCCGCTCAACGGCCTTCGCCACTACGTCGGTATGCGGATCGTACTCGCCCGCCAAATCGGAATCTGCATATCCATCGAGCGCCAAAATCGCGCCTGCACGCGCTCCGCGCAGCGAAGCTATAACATACAATGCGGCAATTTCCATCTCTACGGCAAGGACGCCAGCTTGCTTATATTGACGGTGTGGAATTTCCACAACACCATTGAAGAACACATCAAGCGTTACCGTAATGCCCTTCTTCACGATGCCTTCGCTCTCAAGCGCCGCTTCGTACAGCGCCGCCGTAACCTCGCTGTCCGCAACGGCCGGGAAGCCGGCAGGAACGAGCTGATGCGTAAGTCCTTCCGCACGGACAGCCGCTGTACTGACGACGAGGCTTCCCGCGGGATGATCTGCCGAATAAGAGCCAGCGGTTCCTACGCGAATGAGCGTCTTCACGCCGCCGCGAATGAGCTCCTCAAAGCAGACAGCCGCTCCCGGCGAGCCTACTCCGTGGCTCACTACCGCAAGCTGCACGCCTTCGTACTCGCCCACGAACGTCCGGTATTCACGGGCGAATGCGAGCTCTTTTACATTTGCAAGCTTCTGTGAAATCGTCTCCGCACGGCGCGGATCGCCGCATACGATTGCAATAGCCGGCAAATCTTCTGGATTGACTTGTAGTATTGGCAGCATCTTATTAATCAAACTCCTTCTTCATCCATTCGTCCTCAGGCATCGAGTTTTCGTCGCTGCTGAAGCGCTGTTCCTTAAACGGATCCGCGTAATTGTGAAAGCCGTTGCGCTCCCAGAACCCTTCGCGATCCTCTTTCATAAATTCAATGCCCGTAATCCACTTCGCGCTCTTCCAGAAATATAAATGCGGAACGAGCAGGCGCATCGGCCAGCCATGCTTGTCGGTCAATGGCTCCCCATCGTAGCGATGCGCGAGCAATATGTTCTCGTGAAGCAAATCTTCAAGCGGCAGATTGGTATCATAATCCTCGTCCGCGTGAATCATCACATATTTCGCATCCGCCTTTGCGCCAAGCAGAGGCAAAAGGTCCTTGAACTTAATCCCTTCCCACTCTGTGTCCAGCTTCGACCAGCGCGTAACGCAGTGAATGTCGCAAGAGATTTTGGTTTGAGGCAGTGCGAGAAGCTCCTCGAAGCTGAATGAGCGCTCCTCCTCGACTTCACCAAACACCCGAAGCGACCATTTGCTAATATCGTAGCGAGGCACGTCCCCCTCATGCAAAATAGGAAACCGTTCCGTTAGCGTCTGGCCTGGCGGTACACGATCGGCAAGCTCAGGAGCAACCTCCGCTTGTCTAATCGCAGTTACTTTTTTCAGACGATCTGCTTTTTTGTGCATCGTGATTACCTCCATATTCAATATCAAATTAGCGTGAGCTTTCATTCGATTTGCGAGCTTCCTGCATATAGCCTTTATCTTTAAAGAAGAGCATAGCGGCAATCGTCACGATGTAAGGCAGCATCATCGTAAAATGAGTCGGCAAGGCAAAGCCCTGCAGCCTAATGCTAAGCGCGTCCATAAAGCCAAACAACAAGCTTGATGCCGCAACGCCAAGCGGATTGGACTGGCCGAGCATCGTTGCAACGAGAGCGATGAAGCCTCTTCCCGAGGTCATCCCCTCAGTAAACATCGTTACATTGCCAAGCGACAGCTGAGCTCCGGCAAGTCCGCATAACACGCCGCACATTAGTACTGCACCATATTGGAGACGAGATACTTTAATACCAAGGCTCTTTGCCGCAGTCGGATTCTCGCCTGCTGCCAGCAACCGGAAGCCAGTGACCGTTTTGAACAAAAACCACTGCAGCGCAATAACGAGCACAATAGATAAATAGACGAGCGGCGAATGGCCAGAAAATACATCTCCGAGCCAAGGAATATCCTTGAGCACCGGAATATCCCATTTCGGAAGCCCTATCATATCCTTATTGTAATATGCCCCTTTAACATCAAAGATCGCACGCAGCGAGAAGGTCGTCAGTCCTAGCGCCAGAAAATTGAGCGCAATACCGACAACGATGACATTGGCCTTGAGATGGATGCTCATATAGCCAAACAATATTGAAAATACGAGCGAGCATAATATCGCAAACAGCACCGCGGCAAAAACATTGCCCGTAAAGTGGTTGCCCACGATTGCAGAGAATGCTCCAATCAGCACCAAGCCCTCTAAGCCAACGTTAAACAATCCGACTCGAGCGCATATAGCGCCGCCAAGTGCTGCTAGAAGAATAGGCGTGACCATGCGAAGCGTCGAGGCATATAGCGAGACATCCAATAAAAAATCCATACTATGACCTCGCCTTCTTGCGTTTAATGAACGAATAAGTGATTTTGGCCGATACGAACAAAATGAGCACCGCTTGAATGATGCTGGACACCTCTAGCGGCACTTCAGTGTTGCGCTCCATGCCCATGCCGCCTGTTTGCAGCGCGGCAAGCAATATAGCCGCGAACGCCGTACCAAGCGGATGTGACCCGGCAAGCAGTGTTGCCATGATGCCTGACCAAGCGTATCCCGGTGATGTTAATGCGCCATCTAAATAACGATATTGCGTGCCAAGTACTTCGACAGAGCCGGCAAGTCCGGCAAAGCCGCCGCTGACGAACATGCTCAGCAGCATCATTTTGCCGCGCTGCACGCCCCCATAGCTTGCGAATAGTGGATTGCCGCCCAGCATTCTAATTTCATAGCCCTTAACCGTGTAACGCATAAACAGAAAGAGCAGCACCGCACAGGCTGCGGCAATAATAAAGCCCGCATGAAGGCTCATCCCTTTAAACAGCTTTGGCAGCCACACGCTCTGGTCAAGCATAACCGTTTGCGCCATTGCCGCAGAGCCAGTCCGGTCCTTGAGCGGATACGATACGATGTAGCCCGCGAATAACGTAGCAATATAATTGAGCAATAATGTTGTGATAAGCAAATTCATGCGAAATCTCGCATCCAGCCAGCCAGCAAAGGCCGACCATATTCCCCCGGAAATAATACCGGCAATAATAGCAGCTACAAGCTTAAACCATCCAGGCCCAGGCAAATAAATAGCAGTTACAGCGGCACTTAGCGCCCCAAGCACCATCTGCCCTTCCGAGCCCATATTAAAAAATCCAGCACGAAAGGCAAGGGCTACGCCAAGTCCGATCAAAATAATAGGCGTAGCCCGGCTTAACGTATTCGTAAAAAAGTAAAAGCTACCGAAGGCGCCCTTCCACATTTCCGCATACGTCTCCATGACGGAGCCTCCGACGATTGCGATGGCGATCGCGCCTGCTGCAAGGCCAACGATAACAGCGAGCAGCGGCTGCAGCAGCGAACGTCCATATTGTAACAGCTTATCCAACTGCTCTTCCTCCCGCCATTAACAAACTAATTTGCTCCTCTGTTGCCGTGTCTGCATCCAGCTCGCCAACGATTTTCCCCTCGAACATGATCAAGATGCGATCCGACAGTTTCAGTATTTCCGTCAACTCCGAGGAAATGAGCAATATCGCCCCTCGCTCATCCCGCTTCTTTAGAAGCTCGCCATGAATAATTTCCATCGCGCCAACATCGACGCCCCGCGTCGGTTCTGCCGCTATTAGAAACGGAGTTTTCTGTGCAAGCTCACGGGCAACGATAAGCTTCTGCAGATTCCCGCCTGACAAAAACTGAGCCTTCGTAGACAGAGAGCCTGTCTTGATTCCGAATCTTGTCACCCATTCGCTGATCATTTGCCTTATGCTCGTACCGTTCAAGACGCCATATTTCTGATGCCTGCCTGTATGTCCCATTAATCCGTTCTCGGCAACTGTCGCATCCTTCGCAACGCCCCATTGATAGCGGTCCTCGGGAATATGGGCAAGTCCGCGCTCGCGAATAGCCCCAACCGGCGCACCCGTCACGTCTTGTCCAAGCAGCTTGATCGTTCCGTCATCCGGCTTCAATAGACCTGAAATCGTTTGTATAAGCTCCGATTGGCCGTTGCCTGAGATGCCGGCGATGCCAACGATTTCTCCTTCATTGACATGAAGGCTGACGTCGCTCAGCAGCGGCTTCGTCTTCGTACCCTTCATCGACACGTTTGATACTTCCAGCACAGGCTTACCGCTGTCAGCCTCATTACGCGATATATGTACTAAGTCTCGGCCAACCATAAGCCGCGACAGATCTTCCGCACTCGTGTCCTTGGCGTCAAGCGTCCCTGTGACCTTGCCGTCTCGCAGCACCGTTACCCGGTCCGCAACTTCCATAATTTCCTGCAGCTTATGGCTGATTAATACGAAGCTCTTTCCTTGCGCGGCTAAACCTTTGATCGCGATCAGCAGCTCTTTCACCTCAAGCGGCGTTAAAACGCCTGTCGGCTCGTCCAATATAATAACTTCTGCTCCCTGATAGAGCACCTTTAAAATTTCAACGCGCTGCTGCATGCCCAAGGAGCAATCCGCAACCTTCCTCCACGGATCGACAGGCATTCCGTAAAGCTTCCCAAGCCTTTCGGTTTCCGCGGCTGCAGCTTTCCGATCGAAGCCGACTCCCTTGGAGGGTTCACGTCCGATCACAATATTTTCTGCGATCGTAAACGTCGGGAACAACATAAAATGCTGGTGTACCATGCCAATTTTATGATTGATCGCATCAGCGGGGCTTGCAAAGGAAACCGGCTTGCCATCCAGACGAATCTCGCCGCTAGTCGGGCTTTCCATGCCGTATAAAATGCGCATCAGCGTCGTTTTTCCTGCACCATTCTCACCGACCAAGGCATGAATTTCTCCTCTTTGCAGCGAAAACTGCACACCGCTATTTGCGGTTACGCTACCATATGACTTGGTTATGCTTTCCATTTGCAGCAACATCCAAACGCCCTCTCCTTTCATAGCCGTATAAACAAAAAAAACCACTTCCTCCAAAATGGAGGAAGCTTCCAATCAACAAGCAAGCCGGCTGCATAGGCAGCCGGCATGTCAACCTATTGGGCTAGCGGATTTACAACTACGATTTTACCAGATTTAATATCTTCAGCGATAGCTTTTACTTTATCAACGTTCTCTTGGCCGATGAACGGGCTAAGAGCTGATTTGCTTTCTCTCGTAACGAATGTAAGGCCTACGCCGTCTTCTTTCAAGCCGTAATCGGCAACGCCGTATGCGAAGTTTCCTTCTACGAACGTTTTTACCGTTTCATAAGCTACGGCGTCGGTACCCTTCAATTGCGATAGAACGATATGCTCTGGATCTTCATCGGTACGGTCTGTATCTTGGCCGGATGTGAAGAATCCTTTCTCCTTCGCTGCTTCGAATACGCCGTTGTCGCCGACAGCCGCCATACCTGCGATGTAGTCTGCGCCTTTGGATTGTTGAAGCAATGCAAGCTCCTTGCCTTTAACCGGATCATTGAAGCTGCCTACATAGTTGACAAGGAATTGCGCATCAGGATTCGTGCTTTTCAAGCCTTGCTCGAAGCCGGAAGTATATTTGCTAAGCAGTGGCGCGTCCATTGCGACAACAGCGCCAACGATGTTTGTTTTAGTTGCAAGGCCAGCAAGTGCTCCCATCAGGTAGGAAGCTTCATGCTCGCGGAAGTTAACGCTGCGAACGTTCGGGAGATCAACAACTGTATCAATGATTGCAAAAGGCTTGTCCGGATTTTCAGCGGCTACTTTTTTAAGAGCATCCTCTGCTTGGAACGTTGCCGTGATGATAAGGTCATAGTCTTCAGCAACCGTTGCGCGAAGATTTTGTTCAAAAGCGGCTGGGTCAGTAGATTCGATCGTTTTTACTTCAGCACCGAATTCATCGCCTGCTTTTTTAAAGCCTTCATCCATCAATACGAAAAACTTGTTAACGCCAATTTTCTCTGGAAGCACGAGCGCGATTTTTTTCTTTTCAGCTTTATCGCCAGCTGCATTATTTGTCGCTGCGCTGTTATTCGCTGCGTTTCCTCCATCGTTTTTATTAGATCCGCAAGCTGCCACAATCGCAACCATTAGAAATAACGATACCGCTAAAGCAAGTGCCTTCTTCATCGAAATCTCCCCTAAACGTAAATGTATTATTCCCCTCTAATCCTAGTTGTTTTATCGGAATTTGTCAACCTATTTCCATTCGACAAATTTCTAGTTTATTTTACACTAGATTTTACACGGATTAAAAAACAAATTATGTAATTAGTCATGAATTCGCAACATCAGATTCCATATTTTTGCTCATATGTTCAAAGATATGTAAACCCTGCTCCATATTCGCTATCGACATCCCATCAAACAGCCTATGCATGATCTTGAGCCGAACCGTTTCAATAAGCTTGACGATTTCCAGACCAGATTCTGTAATATCCAGCATGACCACGCGCCGATCCTTCTCGCCCCGCTCCCGCTTCACATAGCCCAGCTCAATCAGCCGATCGGCAATCCCGGTAACGCCTCCGCTTGTAATAAGCAGCTGCTCCGCCAAGGCCGATGCCTTTTGCGGGCCTGATTGCGATAAAATCGTAAGCATCCTGCCATGTGACATGCCTAACCCGTGTACGTTATAGGTGTTCCATTCTGCATTAATTTGTCGACGCACCTGACGAAAGGATTCGTCCAGACGTCTCATTAAATCCAGCCTTTCCGCACTTGAAGCTTCCAATCGATCACCAACCTGTCTCCGATTTCTAATATCTCAGCTCTCTATATTATAACGTTCAATTATAAGATTAACTAATACTGTTGCTAAATATTTGTTTTTGATGGCTTGCAGCAATAAAAAAAAGCCCGCCAACTGAAGTTGACAGACCTAATTTTGCTAAGTCCCCTTCCTTATCCCTGCAAAAAACGAAGCGGAGGCTTGCCCAGCAGCCCTTTGCGAGCCGTCTGCCAAAGCTCCTGCATAAGCTGCTGCAGCGGCCAAGCAGCCGTAGATGCGGCGGATACCGCTACCCCGAACCGATGCGTCATCGACGCTCCTGCAAGCACCTTGCGGCCAACTGGTGCCTCGAAGCTATCCAGCTTCTCCTGCAGCTGCTCCAGATGTGCTTTGTTCACAAGATCAGAGAACAAATAGAAGGTAGCCATGTGGGTCATCTCATCCCAGCAGCCAGGAGCCGAGATCGCTTGCCTTACCGGCTCGATCCGCTGACGCTGCGAGAAAATGAGCTCCCCTCCGTAATGTAGCGTAAGCGAATTATGGTATGAACGATAATCGAAGCGCTCGCCGCGGAGAGTTCGGCCGGGACAAAGCACATCGGCTTGCATCCACACCGAGCCCTCCTTCAAGCGAACGATCGACTCATTCCGAAACGCAGCGTCCTTATACAGCATAACCGGCTCAGGCATATGCTCAACAACTGCACCCTCATCAAGGGTAAACGTCTGCATCATGGAGGAGCCTCTGCTCGGTGTGCTCGGATGTACCTTCGTATACGATTGGTTCGTAATCATGACATGGGCAGCAGTCTTAGCCGTCCATTCCATTTCATATCTGTCGCCGTCCAGCAGGCCGGGCGATACGTCCATGACGATAACGCCAAGCTGCCCTTCCAGTGGAAAAGCTTTCGCTATTTTCATTGGCGCGGTGTGGTATTTTTTCTCGATGATCGTTTGCCCCCGCGAACTTGCAAAGGAAGCGCGCAGCACGGATGTTCTAATCTCCGAAGAACACTCATGCAGCCTTGTCGTTTCGGCAGCTTGCGCCCGTTCCATTAGGACGCGGAGTGACGGTGCTCAGCAGGAATGCTCGTTAACTGGATGACATGCGAATGCTCTGTACCGCGCGCATGTGCAATCTCATGGGTCAGCCAGCTTACGATCTCATCCACGCCGTCTCCGCCGAACAGATTCGAGAATACGAATGGACGGTCGCCGCGCATCTTCAGCGTATCCGCCTCCATCACTTCAAGGCTTGCGCCTACGTAAGGCGCCAGATCGATCTTATTAATAACGAGCAAATCCGAGCGCATAATGCCGGGACCGCCCTTGCGCGGAATTTTCTCCCCTTGGGCAACGTCGATGATATAGATAAAGCGATCAACAAGCTCCGGGCTGAAGGCAGCCGCCAGGTTATCGCCGCCGCTCTCGATAAAGATCAGATCCAAATGGTCAAACCGCTGCTCCAGCTCCTCAATAGCTTCAAAATTCATCGAAGCATCCTCGCGAATCGCCGTATGCGGGCAGCCGCCCGTCTCTACGCCGATAATGCGCTCTTCAGGCAGAACGCCTGTGTTGAACAGAATACGAGCATCTTCCTTCGTATAAATATCGTTCGTAATAACTGCCACGCTGAATTTCGTGTGAAGCTCGCGCGTGAGGCGTTCAACAAGCGCTGTCTTTCCGGAGCCTACCGGTCCGCCAATACCGATTCGAATCGGTCTTGAGCTATCGATCGCTTTGCTTTCCCATTCCTGATGCGTATGTCCTTGTCCTTGGCACATTTGTCATTCCTCCAATTTATATAGTTAAGACATAAATAATCGCGAATACAAACGTTCATGACGCATCATCGAGAGCTCCGCCATCGGCATATTGGAATACGCCTCCTCCGGCGCAAGCTCCCTCGCAATCTCCAACGCTTCCTCCGTCAAGGGAGTCAGCCTTGCAATTAACGATTGCCCCTCTGTCTGTCCCATTGACATTAGCCGCAGAGCGCTGTTGATACAGGTTACGATGCATGTATAAAAGTAGCCCTGTATTGCCTGTTCTTCCGATACGCCCAGCTGCCAGCAGGCATAGCCATGCGCAAGCGGATGGGAGGCGAAGCATTTGCCGGCGCGCATCGCCTCCGTCAGTGGCGAAAAGTCCAGCTGCGGATGTATGGCTGAAGCAAGCTGCAGCAGCCGCCGCCCCATTTTCTCCACGCCGCTGCGGGTTTCCGATGCCACTCTTTGCAAATGAACCATCCGTTCAACCGACCATAGACGCTCCCAATTCGCTTGCGGCGCATCCCGGTAAACCGCCTTGATGATCATCGCATCGGCGCTTGCCCAGCTTTGCATAAGCATAGCGGACGCATAAGCATAAAGCTGGCCGGAGTTGTTTATCCTGCCGTCCTGCACCATCGTCTCGAGGCCAAACGAATGCGAGAAGCCTCCGATCGGCAAAGCCGAATCGAGCAGCTGCTGCAAAGCGAGCCATCTAACATGATCCTTCATTATCGTTTGCCCCTCCCATCCTCTGAGGCACTAATCATCCGCTAAAATAAGAAATAACGCTGCGCCATCGGCAGCACCTCTGCCGGCTCGCAGGTTACATGCTCGCCATCCACAAGCACATGATACGTTTCTGCATCTACCTCTAGTTTTGGCGTTGCATCGTTATGGACCATATCCTTCTTCGTTACCGTGCGGCAGCCCTTCACCGGCTCAATCCGTTTCTGAAGCCCCAGCTCCTTGGCGATGCCGCGGTCATACGCTGCCTGAGAGACGAACGTAATCGAGCTGCTGTACACCAGCTTCCCGAAGGAAGCGAACATGGGACGGCCAAATACCGGCTGCGGCGTCGGGATCGAGGCGTTCGGGTCGCCCATTTGGGCAAACGCGATGCTGCCGCCCTTTAAGACTAGATCCGGCTTAACTCCAAAAAACATCGGATTCCAAATGACGAGATCAGCGTACTTGCCCGCTTCCAGCGAGCCGACCAAATGGGAGATGCCATGAGTGATCGCCGGATTAATCGTATATTTTGCAATGTAGCGCTTAATGCGGAAATTATCATGCTGCTCGTTGTCCGGCGTTAACGGTCCCCGTTGCTTTTTCATTTTATCAGCGGTTTGCCATGTCCGAATAATGACCTCCCCGACGCGGCCCATCGCCTGCGAATCGGAGCTGATCATGCTGAACACGCCCATATCATGCAAAATATCCTCTGCGGCAATCGTCTCCGGCCTAATCCGCGAATCGGCGAATGCAACATCCTCCGGTATGCTGCTGTCCAAATGATGGCAAACCATCAGCATATCCAGATGCTCTTCGATCGTGTTGATCGTAAAAGGACGCGTCGGGTTCGTCGAAGAAGGTAGCACGTTAAGCTCGCCTGCCGCAATGATAATGTCAGGCGCATGGCCGCCGCCCGCACCTTCTGTATGATAAGTATGAATCGTTCTCCCGCCGATCGCGGCGAGCGTATCCTCTACAAAGCCCGCTTCATTCAACGTATCGGTATGGATCGCGACCTGAATGTCGTACTGATCCGCCGCCTGCAAGCAGGCATCGATGGCCGCTGGCGTCGTGCCCCAATCCTCATGCAGCTTCAGCCCAATCGCACCCGCTTCGATTTGCTCGATGAGCGGAGCAGTGAATGAAGCATTTCCTTTGCCTGTAAAACCGATATTCATCGGAAAATGCTCAGCCGCCTCCAGCATCCGTCTCATATGCCATGCACCCGGTGTAACCGTCGTGGCATTCGTACCCGTTGCAGGACCGGTACCTCCGCCGATCATCGTGGTTACACCGGAGGATAGCGCCGTCTCGATTTGCTGTGGGCAAATAAAATGAATATGCGCATCAATGGCCCCTGCCGTTACGATTTTGCCTTCTCCTGCGATGACCTCTGTGCTCGCGCCAACGATCATGTTCGGATGAACGCCATCCATAATGTCTGGATTGCCCGCCTTCCCGATGCCGACAATAAATCCATCTTTAATGCCGATATCCGCTTTCACAATGCCGGAATGATCGATAATAACCGCATTCGTAATAAGCGTATCCAGCACGCCCTCATCACGCATGGCACCGCTTGATTGCCCCATGCCGTCACGAATGACCTTGCCGCCGCCGAACTTGCATTCGTCACCGTAAACGGTATAGTCATGCTCGATCTGTGCCCATAGCTCCGTATCGGCTAGGCGAATTGCATCTCCGGCAGTAGGTCCGAACATAGCCGCATAGCTTCGTCGATCCATCTTCGTCATCCGCCTTCACCCTCCCAAGCCGCGAGTCGGACTCGCACTGCATCAGGCATAGCGCCTGACTCGGCTTTCCCTTGGCTTAAGCCGTTCAATCCATAGGATAGCTTCGCGCCGCCAAGCTCTACAACAGTCACAGGCTTCTCCTCGCCTGGCTCGAATCGCACCGCTGTACCAGCGGCAATGTGAAGCCGCATGCCAAACGCTGCCTCGCGATCAAACTTCAGCGCACGGTTGACTTCAAAAAAATGAAAATGAGAGCCTACTTGAACAGGTCTGTCTCCTGTATTGACTACAATTAACTGCTTCGTTAGGCGTCCTGCGTTTAACTCAATTTCACCAGCGGCTGTGCGATATTGTCCTGGTATCATCCTGCCAAACGCTCCTCTCTCCTAAGTTCTCGCTCTAACATGAATGGGACCCTAATCGATATGCTGCCCTTATTGCCGTTTGTCATCTTAACCCGAAATCGGGTAATGGATGGTGACGAGCTTCGTCCCATCTGGGAAAGTCGCTTCTACCTGTACCTCATGTATCATTTCCGGAATGCCGGGCATGACCTGCTCCGGCTTCAATATTTGCGTTCCGAATTCCATTAATTGCGCAACCGTCATCCCGTCGCGCGCGCCTTCCATAATTTCAGAGGTGATGAGCGCAACACTTTCTGGATAATTAAGCTTCACGCCGCGGTTCATCCGTCGTCTCGCCAAATCCGCAGCGATTGTAATGAGCAGCTTTTCTTTTTCACGTTCAGTCAACTGCATGTTGTCACCTCTCTACCCGTAATCATTTCATTATAGACAGCAAATAATAGTAAGTAAATCTTCTTACGTCATATATTATGACATAAAATATAAAAATCCAGAAAAAGCGCCCTGTGCTTCTCCTAGATTTAACATCATGTTTACACAATTAAACGGGTAGGAATAATCAACTAAATTCGATAAGCTCTAAGTATTAGCCTGCCATTCATGTTCGTCTATTATCCTGCCTGGATACCTAACTTGCTTTGGATATGACCGATCAAGCTTGTCAAACCACGAATTGTACTTTCTCCCAAATGATCTTTCGTACATCGCAAACGATCCCCTTCCGCTTTCACTTCCATACGACAAAGTATAGAAGCTGGAGCTTAAGGAGACCGTAACCGAATCATAAGAAAACCTTAAATATTATTTAATGATAGGCAAGGTTACCCGAAAAGCAGTTTGTTCGATGTCGCTCGTTACCGAGATTGTGCCGCCATGCTTTTGAATGATGCTTTTTGCTATCGCAAGACCAAGCCCCGATCCACCAGACCACTGCGTGCGCGATTTGTCCACCCGGTAGAAACGATCAAAAATATACGGCAGATCGGAGGTCGGAATCGGTTCGCCGTAATTGATAACCTCAACGACAGCATCCTTTTCCTCCGTATGAACCGTTACTAACAGACGTTTGCCTTCTTTGCCGTAGTTCATTGCATTAGCGATCAAATTTTCAAATACGCGAACAAGCTTTGCGGCGTCCCCTTTGACCATGACGAACGTCTCCTTCGCATCCAGCTTGCTCGCCATACCCGCTTCCTGAAGAGGCAAATGGAATTGTACCAGCATTTGTCCCAGCATTTCGATTAAATTGAAATTTCTCACCTTGAGCTCTGCCGAATCGTACCGCATTCTCGTATATTCAAACAAATCATTTATCAATACATTCAAACGCTTTGATTTATCATAAGCAATTTGAACATAATGGCGCAGCTCTACTTCATCTCTATAGCGATCCTGTTCTATGAGCCCCAAATAACCAAGCACGGACGTAAGGGGCGTGCGAAGGTCATGAGAGACATTCGTTATTAATTCATTTTTTGTCTGCTCGGCCTTTCGCTCCTCTTCAAGCGCATGATGAAGGCGATCAGTTAAGCTGTTTACGTTAGCTGCCATAGGACCAAAAATGCTGCGTTTGCGAACTTCTATTTTATAATCCAAGTCAAACGTCCCATCGGCAATCCGTTTAACCGTCCTATTCAATTGGCTAAGATATTGAAACAAGCTCCACTGTAAAAGAATGAAATAGAAAAAAAACAAGAGAAAGCCTGTTCCAATAAAAACATAACTGCTGTCAAATATAGATAAAACAATACGAACGATATCGCGTACTAGACTTACATTGTCCGCAAGCCACATACTGATATTCATTAAGATGTAAATCGTAATAATCGAAAGCAATACGCTTCCGAACAAATGGAGCAGCGAGCGTCCAACTATTTTTCTAGCGAGATTATCCTTCAATTTTATAGCCTACCCCCCACACCGTAACGATCATTTTATCGCCCAGTTCCTTCTCGAGCTTATCCCTGAGCTTGCTGATATGAACCATCACCGTATTATTGGAATCAAAATATTTTTCTTTCCATACCTGCTGGAATATATCCTCCGCGCTAAACACTCTGCCCGGCTGTCCCGCCAGCAAAAACAAAATGCCAAACTCAGTGGAGGTCAAATGAAGCGATCTTCCTTCAACCTCAGCGGTATGGCTCAGCTTATCGATGCGAAGCGGTCCAAGACGCAGCTCCTTTTCCGAACGGGAAGTGCCGCTGCCTTCCGCTTTACCGCTATACTGATAGGATCGGCGAAGCAAGGAGCGGACACGTGCGATAAGCTCAAGCGGATTAAAGGGCTTGATCATGTAATCGTCAGCACCAGTCATCAGTCCCATTATTTTATCCATATCCTCCGCTTTCGCACTAAGCATCAGAATAGGAACCGATTGGTCCCGCCTCAAACGCCTTGTCGCCTCCAGCCCATCCATGTTCGGCATCATAATGTCCAAAATGACCAAATCAAACGGATTTTTCTCATATGCAAGCAGAGCCTGCTCACCGTCATATGCCTTCTCCGTCGCAAAGCCCTCGTTCTTTAAATATATTTCAATGAGATCAGCAATTTCCCGCTCGTCATCTACAATTAATACTCTTCTTTCCATCATCGATGTCCTCCTCGATCTCTATACTGTTATTCTCATTGTGTCCGATGAGCCTACTATACATGAATATCCTTCGACATGTCCCGACGGTTGGCGCAAATTCACAATGTTTAAGTGTTTCTTAATGTTTTTTTAACGTTTGGCAGATAAGCCCTTGCCTGCTCCCGTTATAGCCAACGCTTGTCCATTGTGATAAAATCGAGAGTATTGATATTTTAATAAGCATATAGGGGGCACTTACATGGCGGCCAAAAGAATGCGTTCTGACATGATCAAAAAAGGATTCGACCGCGCACCGCACCGGAGCTTGCTTCGCGCCGCAGGCGTTAAAGAAGAAGATTTCGACAAGCCGTTTATCGCGGTTTGCAACTCGTATATTGATATTATTCCTGGTCACGTTCATCTACAGGAGTTCGGCAAGCTGGTTAAGGAAGCAATCCGCGAAGCTGGCGGCGTTCCGTTCGAATTTAATACGATCGGCGTGGATGACGGTATTGCTATGGGTCACATCGGCATGCGATACTCCCTTGCCAGCCGTGAGATCATTGCGGATTCGATCGAAACTGTCGTAAATGCGCACTGGTTCGACGGTATGGTCTGTATTCCAAACTGCGACAAAATTACGCCAGGCATGATCATGGGCGCGCTTCGCGTCAACATCCCGACTATGCTTGTAAGCGGCGGACCTATGAAAGCGGGCAAAACCTCCGATGGCCGTTCCATCTCGCTCTCGAGCGTATTTGAAGGCGTTGGCGCTCACCAAGCGGGCAAAATCAACGACGATCAATTGATGGAGCTTGAACAATTTGGCTGTCCTACTTGCGGCTCATGTTCGGGTATGTTTACAGCTAACTCCATGAACTGCTTGGCGGAAGGTCTTGGACTTGCATTGCCTGGTAACGGCACGATCCTAGCTGTAGCCCCAGAGCGTAAAGAGTTCGTTAAAGACGCAGCTCGCCAATTGATGAAAATTATTGAGCTTGGCATCAAGCCGCGCGATATCGTTACAAAAGATACGATCGACAACGCATTCGCGCTTGATATGGCGATGGGCGGATCGACGAATACCGTGCTTCACACACTGGCTATTGCGCATGAAGCTGGCATCGAGTATCCGATCGAGCGCATCAACGAAGTGGCTGAGCGCGTACCGCATCTTGCTAAGATCGCTCCGGCATCGGATTACCACATTGAAGATGTTCACAATGCAGGCGGCGTAAGCGCTGTTCTTAACGAGCTCTTCAAGAAGGAAGGCGCTTTGCATGGCGACTGCTTGACGGTTACGGGCAAGACGCTTCGCGAGAACGTAATCGGCTGCGAAATTCAAGATACAGATGTTATTCGCACGATCGACAACCCTCATACAGAGCGTGGCGGCCTTGCGGTATTGTTCGGCAACCTTGCTCCTAACGGCGCAATCATCAAGACAGGTGCAGTCGACAAATCGGTTGGCGGCTATCACAAAGGCCCGGCAATTTGCTTTGATTCACAGGATGATGCGCTTCACGGCATCGCGAATGGCAAAATCAAAGAAGGCCATGTCGTAGTCATCCGTTACGAAGGACCGCGCGGCGGCCCTGGCATGCCGGAAATGCTAGCTCCTACCTCGCAAATCGTAGGTATGGGTTTAGGCGCGAAGGTTGCACTTGTAACTGACGGACGCTTCTCTGGCGCATCTCGCGGCATAAGCATCGGCCACGCTTCACCAGAAGCAGCTGAAGGCGGACCTATCGCATTCGTACAAGACGGCGACATCATCGAGATCGATATGAACAACCGTACGATGGATCTTCTAATCAGCGACGAAGAGTTCGCGAAACGCCGTTCCGAATGGAAAGGTTTCGAGCTTAAGATCAAACGCGGCTACCTAGCGCGCTACGCTCACCTCGTTACTTCCGCCAGCACTGGCGGCGTAATGAAAATGTAATTACGGCTATTAACCTCCATATAGCAGAACAGCCATTCAAGGATAATCCCTTGAATGGCTGTTTTTTTCATCACTAATTTAGATAGCTGTTGTTTTCGTACCTAGCTGCGCAGCTTCGTCGGCTGCCGCGCTTATTCTTCTCTCTACAGCATCGCTTAGTCGCTCTGCTTCCTCTTGCATCTTGTTCAACTGTACCGTCGTATAACGCCTGATCGTATTGACCGGCATCAGCAGCATGCGAGGTGAAATCGTTTCTCTTCTTTTCTTGCCCTTTGCTGATTTCTCCGTATTCGTAAGCACTCTAATCAGAATGCGCAAATAAATGCGTGTTGATTTGGCGAACCAGCCCTCTGGAAGCTGGAATATTTCAAAACCGAGCCGATCAGCCCCGCGATGGATCATCGTCACGCCATAGACTGCTTTAATGTCATTCGCCTCGTGATCTTCCGCCAGCTGATTGGCAAGCAGCGGAAGCGCCTGCTCCACTTCGCGAAGCATCCGGATACCTGTAGCTACCGGCGATTTGGAGGTCGCTGCGATTGAAGAAAGCTTTTTGTTGTCAAAATGCAATTCGGCAATGCGGTCGCCCTTCTCCACGCGTCCGCCTTCTGCCAGCTCAATGTTTTCACCATGGTAAGTTGTCACGCGATAATGAAAAGCGGCATCCTTAACATCGCCCACCGTTTTGAGACGGAAAATAACGTGAAACGCCCTCTCCCACAGCAGCCAAAGCGATATCAGCGCTTTTTTCCAAATGGAGGAGCTTACCGTTCTCGCTTCGTCAGTCAGCTTCATCATTTCCTCTATTCCTACAAATCGATAGCCGCGCCTTGTGCCTTCCTCTAAATAGGCTTCAAGGGCGATAAGCATATTTTGGGGAGCATCTTTATCTGCTCCAAGCGTCATGCCGCAATCATGCAGGAGCATAACTTCACCGGGTCTTAGCTTCTTCAGCATCCGCTTCTTCAGCTTATCCGAACCAAGCCGAATCCGCCAATCACCGAACATAGCCGACCATAAAATAATTTGCAAATAACCTAAATTCGCATAATCAAATACGTTTACGATTCCCCAAGGCGGCCGATAATAAGCCGAACGCACACCCGTTGCATCTTCAATGAGGTCAATGGTACGCTCGATTTGACGTTTGACCGTTCGAGGCCGCATCAGCCAATTCGATTTATGAACGTAATTATGAATGCCTAGGTTATGGCCCTCTTCCTTCATCCGGCGCAGCAAATCTTCCTGTCCTTCAGCATGCGAACCAACAATAAAGAAGGTCGCCTTCGCATCATAGCGGGCGAGAAGATCGAGCAGCTTCGGCGTATAAACCGGATCTGGCCCATCATCAAACGTAAGGGAAATTTCCTTTTCTACACAGCCCTTCTTAAAAACGCGAAAGCCAAATGTACGGCTAATAAGTCCTGGAAGAAACGCATAGAAGGTTGCGACGTATAATCCCCATAACAGCAAATTTTCCATTTTGTTTTCCCCACCGTTACATGATTTAGTCGACGAATGGATAGCGGTACAAAACAACAACAGTAGCTTTAATTGTAGCATATCGCAATAAAAAATAGGCAGCTTTTTAAAAACTATAGTACAATCTTTATGGAAATATGAATATGGAAAAAGAAGGAGTATTATTATGCTGCCCTTTTACAAAAAGTATTGGCGAACCGCTTTCGACATCGCACTCATTGCTTTAACCGTCTATTTAATAATGTATTCCTTCAGTTACTTGTACCGCATCGCAACTCCAATATTTTTTTCTTTTCTTATCTTTTTATGTATCGAGCCGCTGGCAAGGCGATTAAACAAGCTTGGCATGAAAAAATCAATCGCATCCGGCATTTCCATTTTGCTGTTTACGCTCGTTATACTGGGTGCCTTCTCAGGTGCCGCTTATCTGATCACGAAGCAAGGTCAGGAACTGTATTCGAACATCCCGAAATATCAAGAAATTCTCGTTACTCAAATTGCCAATATTACCGAAGAAGCACAGAAACGACTAGGCACGATACCCGATGATCTTGATTTGGTGCAGCGCTCCAAAGATTTAATCGAGGGGGCTTCATCCACTTTTGCGAAATTTGGACAAAACGTATTTAAAAACCTAATCGTCTACGTCTCGTCTATCTCCACCTTTGTCTTTAATTTTATAGTCGGTATTATACTAGCTTATTTCTTAAGCATCGAAATTACGACATGGAAGCAAACCGCGGAGGACAAAACGCCAAATACGTTTAAAACAGCCTTCTTCTTCCTTCGCAACAATGTATTCAAAGGCATTGCGCTCTACATTAAAGCGCAGGCAAAAATGATCAGCATCACCTTTATCGTCATCCTGATCGCGCTTATTTTGCTAAGAGTAGAAAATGCTTTCGTCATAGCCGTCGTATCTGCCATCTTCGACATCCTGCCGCTGCTCGGCGTTGGCACGATCTTCATACCATGGATTATTTATTTGATCATCGTCGGCAAAATCACATTAGCGATCTGGTTATCCGCCCTGTTTCTTTTCGTCGTGCTTACCCGTCAAATTCTTGAACCAAAGATTACTGGCGATTCCTTAGGTGTATCTGCTTTCACGATGCTTGCCTTCATGATCATTTCGCTATCGCTTTTCGGCGTTGCCGGCGTCATTTTATCTCCGATTCTGATGATCCTACTCAAGGCGCTGTACGACCAAGGCTATTTCCACCGCTGGATTCATGCTCCGCTTGGCGAATTCGACAGCCCCTCTACCGGGTCGTATGTTGATACCTTGAAGCGTGATGAGGAGAAGGGGAAAGAATGAAGATGGTGATGGAGAGAGATAACGTTAAGATAAGGACTTTAAGATAAGGACTTTAAGATAAGGTTATTTTGAGATAAGTGATACTTTTGAGATAAGTGATGCTTTTGAGATAAGTGATGCTTTGAGATAAGTGATGCTTTGAGATAAGTGTTATTTTGAGATAAGTGATGCATCGAGATGAACGATTATTTATCTAAAGAGCCAAGCTGTTTCAGCGCGTAAATGACCGCTGATGAGCTTGGCTTTTTTGTTGCAGATTGCTTGCTACAAACCATTGATGCGACTCGGTGGTTTGTGTGGGTTTGTGCGGCACTTCCGGTCTTCAATGGATTAGACTGATTTGATTCGGTTGACTTTTTACAGAGCTGCTTCAGCACTGGAACAGTTCATTGAGCTTCACTTCTCTGTCTACGTTGCAGTTTCTGCAATGGAATGGACTGATTCGACTCGGTTGACTTTTTACACTGCAGTTAGTACAACAGAATCGACTTATTCATCTCTTCTGAGGAGATTTTGATTGATTTCTATTGCATAACTGCACTCTAATCAACAAATAGCAAAGTCATGTCAGTTTCAGTTGTATTAACTGCAATGTAGCCGAGCAAGGAAGCTAGAACGGTACTCCGAACTAGCTTCCTTCTTGGCTGGAAATACGGGCGGCGATATCCATGACGCCGCGGAAAAGCTTTGTCGCCTGATGCGAGCTGCCAGGCGGCTTGTTTTCGACGAGCACGGCTATTGCGTAGCGAGGCTTTTTGACCGGGCCGTAGCCTGCAAACCACTGGTGGTTGCGGGCGATTCCGGCCCGAGTCGTTTCGGCGGTGCCGGATTTCCCGGCTACCGCCCACAGCCCTTGGCGGATCGAGCGACCGGTTCCGTGGTCGACGACCGCCTCCATGCCGCGCCGCAGCGCATATGCAGTGGCCGGCTTGATCCGGCCACGTATGGCTTGCGCACGCTGCGCGGGCAGCTTTACCATCCGCTGGCCGTTGGCATAGCGGATTTCACTTACGAGGCGCGGCTCCATCACGCGCCCATCGTTCAGCAGCGTTACAATCAGATTTGCCGCCTGAAGCGGCGACATCCTTACATCACGCTGCCCAATTCCGCTCTGCGCGAGCACGCCGCCATCGACAGCCGCAAGCATCGCGGCCTGTTCCCGCGCCTTCTGCGCAGCTTCCATCTTCCCGCTTCGCTTCTCACTCTTCTCGCTCTTCTCACTCTTCTCACTCCCCAAGCGGTTCCCGCTCTTCCCGCTCACCTCACTCCCCAAGCGGTACCCGCTTTTCTCGGTCTTCGCGCTGTACCCGCTCACATCACTCCCGCTCTTCCCGTACTGCTCCCCAACCAGTCCTTCCCTTTCACCCTCAACATTCACGGTGCTCCCCGCAGTTGCAAACAGCTGTCCGCGCTCTTCTTCCTCCAGCAGGCGCAGGGGACCTGAGAAGGGTCCAAACGCTTTGTCACGATGCCAGCCCGCCTGCCTGCCAACACCCAGCGCATCTGCGACTTGTTGCAGCTCGGACGCCTTAAGCCGTTCTGCAATTGTAGCAAACGCAATATTGCATGATTGTGCCAGCCCCTCTTGAAGGGTCAGGCGTCCATGGCCGCCCTCCTTCCAGCAGGACAAGCCGTATTTACCGTATTCCCCGTTGCAAGTAAACGTTTCATGCTGCGTCGCCACGCCTGCCTCCAAGGCAGCTGCCTCTGTAACGAGCTTGAATACGGAGCCGGGTGCTACAGCCTTAAGCGCATGATTAGACCACTCAGAGCCATCCGAGCTTTGGAACTGTCCAGGCTTTAGCTGCGGGCGTGATACCATGGCGACTATATCCGCGTTGTTCGCATCTAGCACCACGATCGCCCCCTCCTTCATACCCTGTTCATCCACATAGTCCTCTATCTCATTTTGCAGCTTCAAATCGATCGTCGTTATCGCCTTCAGCGGATAGTATTGGTTGCCCGGCTGCGTAATGCGCATATCAAGCCCGTGCATAGGCGCGTTTTGCCCGTCTATAAAATAAGAGACAGACGTCGCTCCCACGCCGTGGAGCAGCTTGTCTAACGATTTCTCGAGCCCAGAGCCGCCAACCTGCTCCGCCAGCTTTCTTTTCCCGCTCGCAAGCTCCTTTGCATGCTCCGCTTGCAGCCACTCCGGATGCTGGCTCGTAAAGCCAATTACATGCTTAGCATCAAACTGCGGCAAATATCGATTCCGATAGGGAAGCACGCGTATGCCATTTAGGCTAAGCTCTTTAATCCGCTTTGTTTGGGCAGCCGATAGACGCATTGGCTGCCCTTCTTCTTCCCAAAACACAGGCTCCCGCACTGCATCCCACTTTTGCTGCAATAGCTGTTCGCTCACACCTAATAAACGGCTGAGCTCGCTTAAGTCCTTCGGCTGTCCTCGCAAATCTTTCCTCACGGGGAATAAAGCGACAGCGGAATATGTTTCTCCTGTTATTGGCGCTCCATGGCGGTCATAGAAATCACCTCGACCAGTATCAAGCACCAAATTGCGTTGACGCTGCAGAACCGAAAGCCTCTGCCACCCGCCACGGCTAGCCTGCGGCGAAAGAACAGCCGCTGAAGAGCTTCCCGGCATGAGCTGCAGCCAAGCAAGACGCCCCATATAAATAAGCATGATAACGCTGATCAAGCATGCAGCCAGCCATATGCGTTTAAACATCACCATTCACCATAATGACGGATCTCCTTTTGTTCGCAGCGTAAGCCCATAGGCTGCTGCATGCGATATAAACTTATTATTTCCTTCATGCACCTCCCTCCAAACGTCAAGCACAATTTCTGTATGAAAAAAGAGTCGTTCAGCAGTAAATGCCTGAACGACTCTTCTTCCGTTTAAGGTAATCTCTTGCTATTCGATCTTAAACTGAGCAAGGGAATCCTTGAGCTCACGCGATACCGTATCCAGCTTCTCGGATAGACGTACCATGCCATCGCTTATACTTAGCTGCTCTGTGCTGAGAGAAGCCACTTCCTCGGAGGTTGCGGACGACTCCTCTGCTACCGCGCTTACGTTTGTCATGGCTTCCGACAAAACCGCTTGCGTCTCGTCCAGCTGGCCGATTGAATCTGTAACGAGCTCCAGCTTCTGAGCGAGCTGCCCCATTTGACCAGATACCGTTAAGAAAATTTGATTAGCTTCTTTTACTGAACCAATCTGCTCTTGGAACAATGGATATGCATCTGACAAGACATGTACAGTCTCATCGATCTCGCCTCTGATTTTCTCGGTAATTTGTCCGACTACATCGATTGACTGACGGGATTGATCGGCAAGCTTGCGAATCTCATCGGCCACGACCATGAAGCCTTTGCCCGCAGCACCTGCGCGAGCGGCTTCAATTGTAGCGTTGAGCGACAAAATATTCGTTTGCTTCGTTAAGTTGTTGAGCACGTCCAAAATTTTGACGATGGAGCCCGTGCTTTCCTTCAATGCATCAACCTTCTCAACCATGGATCGCGTCATTTCTTCTGTCATGCCAGTTTTCTGGATGAGAACGCCCATATAAGCCGTTCCTTGCTCACTCGCCTTCCCGACCTCTTGCGCGGAGCGGACCATCTGCTCATTGGCATCAATTACTTTTTTCATCTGCACGTCGATGTTTCCAGTCAAATCCGTGCCCCTCTCGGCTTCAACTGCAAGGCTTGTAGCTCCGCCTGCAATCTCCTCCGTAGCGACCGCAATTTCCTTGGCGGAAAGGGCGGTTTTTCTAGAAGCGTCGCTTAGCTCCGTTGCTGTCAATAACACTTCCTCTGCAGAACGCGTCGTTTGAACGGCTAATGCTGTAATTTGCGTCATCATCAGGTTAAAGCTTTTGCCAAGCTCACCGATCTCATCCTGACGATTGTTTATATCCGAACGAACGGTCAGGTTGCCGCTAGCACCCTCAGTCATCAAGTTGCGAAGCTTCACAAGCGGCTTAGCCACCGTCAAAATAACGAGAATTCCGATCGCAATAGCAATCAGCGCAGCGACGAACACTGTAATCCAAGTCAAATTCTGAATCGCTTTAGCATCTTTTACAAGCTCTTTGACCGGTACTGTACCGACAATCTTCCAATCCATCGATTCAAAGGTTTTGTAAGCAGCAAGCACATCCACTCCATTAGTATTCGTCATTTTCACGGAGTCTTCATGCGCCTTGTCACCTTCTTTCGGAAGCGTGATGTTAACCGCCTTGCCGATCATGCCTGGATCTGCATTCGTAATATAATTGTTGTTCGCGTCTAGAATCTCAATTTGGCTGTCCTTGCCCAGGATGACATCGCTGTAACGATCCGAAATGGATTCTACCGGTATTTCCATCAGCAATACGTAAGAGGCTTCACTAGTCGTCGTATCCTTAATGAGACGGCTTATCCCGATGGTAGGAACGCCGGTAGCGTTTGCCAGTCCTTCTGGCTGAGGCGGAATCCAATGCGCTTTACCCGCTTTTTTTACCGTTTCCATGAACCAAGCTGTCTTCATCAATCTATCTGCGTTGCTGTTGTTGGCCGCACCAGCGGTTATGACATCCAGCTTCGGATTGACTGGCAAAAGCATCATCGAAACAATTGTGCTGTTGCCCATTAAATAACTTTGCATTTTGTCGCCTAAATTACGCGAAGCTTCAAATTTTGCATATCCTTCCGTACTATCAGTCATTTTCCGAACAAACTCATGAAAGCTCTTATCGATTAAGATCTGCAGCGATAAATCCTCATATGTCGTATAAATAACGTCCAAATTATTCGATACTTGCTTGATCGTTTCAAAGCTTGCGTCCGATACCTTATTCTCAATGATCGATTTCGACTTGGAATAAGCCATTAGACCTACAGTCAAGACGCAAGCAATAATGCTGCAAAAAATAATTAAAAATAGCGTCGTGCCGACTGATTTAAGCGGATTTGACAATTTTGTTCCCTTCAAAGAACTTGATGCCAACTTCGCTGCTTGAGAGATCGCCTTTATTCCTGATTGCGCTTTCAATGCTTTATCTGTTTTTGTCTGATTTGAGCTAGTTTGGTCTGCTTTGATCTTTTTCTTCATGAACTTCTTCTCTTTTTGTTCTTCTTCATTTTTCATTTGAAAAGACACCACCTTAAGAATTGAGAGTATGGAAATGGAATAAATAGTTCATTTGTTGGTAGCTAATCTTGCCGGAATATGTATTTACAATATATTATTTATATCGACAGCATCCTGCCGTTTTATAATAATAAAATAAAAAAAAAAGAATCTTATTTTAATGGTAAAATAAGACTCTCCGTTTTTCATGTTTCTTACTTTTTAACAATTTTCTTCCGCATCATATCCATCGTCTTAACCGGCTTAAGCGTACGTATTCGAATATGCTGCAAAGGATGCCTCGCCGCTTCAAGTGCTGAACCATCGGCATCGGTAATTTCGGTTATCGTTTGCTTGAAGAAAGTACCGCCTGGACCAACGAACTCGATTTCTTGGCCTAGCTTAAAATGATTGCGCTGCTGAACAGTAGCAATTCCCGTTTTCGCATCGTAATCTAGCACAACACCAGCAAAATCGTAAGGGGCCGCTTTTTCCTCCGGCTCATAGATATGATCCTCTGCTCCTGGTGTATCAAGGAAAAATCCTGTATTAAGCGGTCGATTCGCAGCCTTATTGATCTCTTCTACCCATTCCCGCTTCAACTCAAAATGCTCCGGATCGGCAAAATAAGCATCTATCGCTTGTCGGTACACGTTAACGACCGTCGCAACATAATGAATGCTTTTCATTCTGCCTTCGATCTTGAAGCTGTCGACGCCAACCTCAATGAGCTCCGGCAAATATTCGATCATGCATAGATCCTTTGAGCCCATCGTAAACTTATCTTCATCCTCGGAGTACATCGGCATATCATCAACAAACAGATCATATTTCCAGCGGCAAGACTGGCAGCAGCCCCCACGGTTAGAGTCTCGATCCGTAAAATGGTTCGAAAGCACGCACCGTCCTGAGAACGATGAGCACATCGCCCCATGGATGAAAGCTTCGATTTCAATATCAACATGCTTCTTGATTTCAGCGATATCTTTAAAGCTTGTTTCACGGGCAAGCACGACGCGCGGCAAGCCTTCATCCTTCCAAAATTGCACGGCCTGCCAATTGAGGGTCGATTGCTGCGTGCTCAAATGGACCTCAAGCTTAGGCGCTACGCGCTGCGCCGTTTCAATGATAGCAGGATCAGCAGCAATGATAGCCGATATACCGGCTTCTTCCAGCGCTCGCAAATAATCCTCTAGTCCTTCAACATCCTCATTATGTGCATAAATATTGGTTGCGACAAATACCTTTGCGCCATAACGATTCGCGAATTCTACGCCTTCCTTCATTTCCTCGAAGCTAAAGTTATCCGCATTGGAACGCAAGCCGTACTTTTGCCCGCCGATGTATACCGCGTCAGCTCCATAATGGATGGCGAATTTCAGCTTCTCCAAATTGCCCGCTGGAGCGAGCAGCTCCGGCTTGTCCAGCCGATTCCGCTTTCCTTGGTAGCGCGGCGTCGTCTTCTCGATTGTCGTCATTTATGTGCACCTCCTAAAGTTTTGCGAAGCAAAACTCTCTTCGTAAGCATTCACTTAGTTTTGCGAAGCAAAACTCTCTTCGTAAGCATTCACTTAGTTTTGCGAAGCAAAACTCTCTTCGTAAGCTCTTTAATATCTATTAGTACACTTGCTCTTTGTAAAAGAAGCCATAGCTCAGCTCGCGATTCGGGTCTTGAGCCTGTTTAATCGCATCCAACCACTCTTCTTGAAACACATAACCTGCCGGGTCAGCCATATAAGCATCAATCGCCTGCCGATATGCTCGCACGACAATTTCATTGTATTCGATTGACTTCATTAAGCCTTCTATTTTCAAGCTGCTCACTCCAGCCTCAAGCAGCTCATGCAGATTCTCAACCATGCAAATATCATCAGAGCTCATAATGTGAGTCCCGTTGGCATCTTCATAGATCGGATACCGTTCATCCTGCCGTTCTGCTTCCATTACGTACAGACCGCGATCCTTATCCTTCACAGGCAGCCGATCCGATTCCGACTGATGATCCATATAGCTGCCTACCAGCGAGCGCTTGGAATGATAGATGTTCGTCATGCCATGCGCCTGAACCTGTACTTCGAGGTCCGTGCTTGAAGCCGTCTCGATAACCTGCTCCATATTCAGCTCCCGTGCCAGCACATACCTTGCAGCGCCTCTGCGACCCCAATAATTAGCGGTAACATAGTTGGTTGAAGTCATCTCCGCATTCCAGTGCAAAGCTATTCCCGGCGCATGGACTCGTGCCGCCATCAGAACAGCGGGATCGCCGAACACAATGGCATCAACCCCTGCTTCGGCAATCGAAGACACATACGAATTTAAATTGTCCGCCACATCATTATCGATCAGATTATTAAGAGCCGCATAAATCCGAACGCCATGAGGCTTCGCTATCTTTACCGCTTGAGCAATCATTTCCGTATCGAACTCACCTGCCAAACGCATACCGTAACGTGCTTCGCCGACGACAAAAGCATCCGCACCTGCTGCAATGAGCCTCTCAAGCTCCTCTAACGATGCGGCGGTAGCTAACAATTCCGGCTTGTACGTCATTGCTGTAATCCTCCTCTAGAACTGTAATTAGCTGTCCAGCTTATATAGTTGTCCTACCCAGCCGTTTGATTGCTCTTCTCGATATTTCTCAAATGCTCCTTGTATGTTTTTGCGAACAAATGAGATTGGGTTCCGTCTTTTTTCGTCACGTAAAAGAAATATTCCGTTTCCTCCGGGTACAGCGCCGCTTGAATCGAATCAAGGCTTGGGCTCGCGATAGGCCCCGGCGGCAGCCCTTCCACTTTATACGTATTATAAGGACTCTCTACAAGCAAATCCTTCTCATAAAGTCTTTCCTTCGGCTTATCAAGTGAATATTGTACTGTCGCATCGATTTGGAGCTTCATGCCATCTGCGATGCGGTTATAGATAACGCCCGCCACGAGTGCTCTTTCCTCATCAACAACTACCTCGCGTTCCACTAACGAGGCAATAGTCAAAAGCTCATGGAATGACATTTTTTTCTCTTCAAGCACATCCATCCAGCCTTCTGGAAGCTCGCCCAGCTTCCTGTCAAGCTCCGATATCATCCGCTTGATAATGTCCTCTTCCTTGCTTTCCTTCTTCATTTCATACGTCTCAGGGAAAAGATACCCTTCTAAACGCTTGTGGAGCTTATCTGATTCTGGGATAGAGCGAACTGCTTCCGCATCTCCCCACGTTTTTTGCGAGGCAATAAGCCCCATAAACTTTTCCTTATCAATCAGCTTCTCCGCCGCAAGCTTGTCAGCAATTTGCAGCACGGTAAAGCCTTCAGGTATCGTGAAGCGAATCGTTTCCGCAGCTACCGTCTCACCGGCATTCAGCTTCGCGATGATCGCATCGTTGTCCATTCCCGGGTTAAGCTCATATACACCCGCTTGAAAGCGAGCTCCCTGGTCATTCAGCTTCAAGTAATATTTAAAAATAAATGAGTTCTTGATGATCCCTTGCTGTTCAAGCAATTCTGCAACCTCATTCGCTGACGTTCCTTTCGGAATTTCCAGCTTCTGCACATCGCCATCCTTCGTTGGCTGCAAGCTGTTCCATACGTAGAAAGCAGCGCTGCCCGCACCAATAATAATAATGCCAAGCAAGCTTAAAATAACCCATAACGTTATGCGGCTGCGCTTCGGACCGGATGATGATTGCTGGTCACGATGCTCAAGCTGCTGTGATGACTTGTCCAACCTTGAACCCCCTCTTTATATTCCTAAATTTTCCTAATTAGTGATGCGCAGGCAAAAATGCTGAGACCATACGCTGGCGGCTCAGCTTCCTAACCAAAAAAAGATTGCTCAATGCCGTTCTTTTACAATAGTCCCTGAACATGGAACAAAAGAGCGGTTATAAGCCGCTCTCTTGCTTCAAGCATATATGCTTCTGATCCTTAAGGACGCTCGTCAGTGGCAAACAACAAATCGTCATACGCCTCTGAAGCTGCTTCCCACTCTTCATCATCCTCGATGTTCTCCAGCTGCGGCTCACCGTCAACTTGGATAACGCGGAAAAGCTCTACATCTTCCTCGCCACGCATCGGATCCGATTGCAGGGCTGCATAAATACGATCTCCCAGCTGAAATTCAGCTTTGATATCGTAGACTTCTACGCTGCCGTCATCTGCTTCCAATTCTATTTCATTGCCAAAAGCAGTTCTCAAGCTATTGAGCTTCTTTGGCCCTTCCTGCTCTGTGCCAGACATTAGTTCTCTTCCTCCATCTCGCCAAGGAGAGTATTGAACGTTTCCTCGACCATGTTCCATTCTTCTTCGTCTTCGATGGTGTAAAGCTTCAGGTCATCGCCTTCTTCTTCATAACGGAAAGCGTATACTTCATCTTCCTCGTCATTTTCACCTGCAAGAGGCACAACCATCATATATTTCTGATCGGAACCATCAACTTCAAACTTCATGATGACTTCGAATTCCTCTTCATTGCCTTCTTCATCCGGGATATAAATAATTTCCGGCTCTTCGAATTCCAGATCTTCTTTTGTCATGTTTACCCTCACCTTTTCGCTTTAGAATCGAGATAATTTTGCAAAATAAGCGTTGCCGCCATTTTGTCTATTACAAGCTTTCGCTTCTTCCGGCTGACGTCCGCTTCTATTAGCGTTCGTTCGGCAGCTACCGTTGTCAGCCTTTCATCCCAAAGGTGAACAGGTATGTTTAGTTTCTGCTTAATCTGTTCTGCGAATTCCATACAAATTTCGCCACGTGGACCGATGGTACCGTTCATATTTTTTGGCAGACCGACAACGATCTCACTAACCTCATGCTCCTTAACCAGGTCGGCAATGCGGTCAAATTCGCTTCCATCGCGTCTGCGTTCTATGACACCGGTCCCCTGAGCGGTCCAACGAAAGGCGTCGCTGACTGCAACTCCAATGTTGCGGTCACCGTAATCCAATCCCATCAATCTCATGTCTTGTCCGGCTCCTGCCTAATTTGTTATTGTTTCTTGTGGTTTAGATAAAACCGGACAAGCTCTTCAATTAATTCGTCTCGTTCTTTCTTGCGAATTAAACTTCTGGCGTTGTTATGCCGCGGAATATACGCGGGATCTCCGGACAGCAAGTACCCAACGATCTGGTTAATCGGATTATACTCTTTCTCTAGAAGCGCTTCATGCACCGATAGCAGAATGTCTTGAGAAGATTCAACCCCCTCCGCCTTCACGTTAAATTTCATTGTATTGTCCATGGAACTCATCGCCAGCACCTCGCTTTCCAAACCGCTTTCTAATCGGATATACATTTATATCATATCACATTTGTTTGATTAAGAACTAGTTCTTCCGCAAGATTCAATGCTTCATCCAGCTTGGAAGTATCTTTTCCGCCTGCTTGCGCCATATCCGGGCGTCCGCCGCCGCTGCCGCCGCAGTGTACAGCAGCTTCTTTTACGATTTTTCCAGCATGGAAACCTTTCTTAATAAGGTCCGCCGAAACCGCAGCTGCCAGATTCACCTTGTCATCCGCAATAGCTCCCAGAACAATTACGCTTGACGGAAGTTTCAGCTTCAGCTCATCGACGATGCCGCGAAGCGCGTCCATGGAAGGAGCATTTACTTTCGCGCACAACACTGTAATGCCATCGACTGTTTTTGCAGTTTGCTCGAGCGAGCCCGCTTCGATTCGGCTTAGCTTCGCTTGCAGCGATTCGTTGTCACGAGAGAGTTCTTTCACTTGCCCGAACAAAGCTTCGATCCGTTTAGGAACATCGTTAGTGTTCGATTTCAGAAGTGAAGCCGATTGCTTAAGCAGCTCGAGCTGTCCTTCCAAATAATTATACCCATGTTTGCCCGTTACCGCTTCAATTCTTCGCACGCCAGAACCAATGCCGCTCTCGCTGAGCAGCTTGAATAGTCCAATTTGCGAAGTATTGCCTACGTGACAGCCGCCGCATAGCTCTAAGCTGTAGCTGCCAACCTGTACGACGCGTACGACATCGCCGTACTTCTCGCCAAACAATGCCATAGCGCCCATTTCTTTTGCTTCATTCAACGATTTCAGTTCGATCGATACAGCAATGCCCAGCCAGATTTGCTCATTGACACGGCGCTCGATCTCAACCAGCTCTTCGGCTGTTATGCTGCCAAAATGCGAGAAGTCGAAACGAAGCCGATCTGCCTCTACAAGGGAGCCCGCTTGGTTGACGTGATCGCCAAGCACCTCTTTGAGCGCCTTATGAAGCAAATGCGTAGCGGTATGGTTTTTAATAACATCATCACGCACTGCGCTTGTAACGGTCGCCTTTGCTGTTTCGCCAGTGCGCACGGTGCCTGACGTTACGATTGCATGGTGTACGTTCTGGCCATGAGGCGCCTTTGTCACATCTTCGACCTGAAGGGCAAAGCCATTGCCTGTAATTGTTCCTTTGTCACCGATCTGTCCGCCGCTTTCCGCATAGAAAGGCGTGCGATCAAGAATGACGACTACTTTACTGCCTTCAGCTGCGGCATCAACGAGCACATCATCTTGTACGATTGCAAGGATTTGAGACTCAGTTACCAGTACATTATAGCCAACAAAATCACTTTTAACCGTAAAATCGCCAAGCGGGCCGCCTTGAACCTTCATGCTGCCCGTATCTTGACGAGCTGAGCGAGCGCGCTCGCGCTGAGCTTCCATCGCTGCATCGAAGCCGGCACGGTCAACCGTCATACCGTTCTCCGAAGCAAAGTCTTCCGTCAAATCAAACGGGAAGCCGTACGTATCATATAGGCGGAATGCATCGTCGCCATTGATTTCTTTGTTGCCTGCTTTTGTAGCAGCTGCTACCAGCTCGGACAGCATAGTCAAACCGTCAGATAATGTCTCATGGAATCGCTCTTCCTCCGTGCGAATTACGCGCTCGATGAATTCGCGTTTAGCCACTACCTCCGGATAGTATACGCCCATTACCTCGCCGACGACAGAAGTAAGCTCATGCAGGAAAGGACGGTCGATGCCGATCGTTTTTCCATAACGAACAGCACGGCGAAGCAATCGGCGAATAATGTAGCCGCGGCCTTCGTTAGACGGCATTACGCCATCGCCTACTGCGAAAGCAACGGTACGAATATGGTCAGCGATGACCTTAAGCGCAATATCATGGTCTTCGTTCGCTTTATATCTTACCTTTGCAATCTGGCAGGTACGGTCGATGATCGGGCGGAACAAATCCGTATCGAAGTTTGAATCCACATCCTGCAAAATCGAAGCAAAACGCTCAAGTCCCGCGCCTGTATCAATGTTTTTGATTGGAAGCGGCGTATAGCTGCCGTCCTTGTTATGGTTAAATTGCGAGAACACGACGTTCCATACTTCTAGGAAACGCTCATTTTCCCCGCCTGGCCAGCACTCAGGATCAGACAGATCGCCATACTTGTCGCCGCGGTCATAAAAGATTTCCGTACAAGGTCCGCAAGGGCCCTCGCCGATATCCCAAAAGTTTTCCTCCAGCTTGTAGATACGTTCTGCAGGAAGGCCGATTTTTGTGTTCCAGAATGCGAAAGCTTCTTCGTCCTCTGGATACACTGTTACCGACAAGCGGTTCGGATCAAAGCCGATCCATTGCGGCTCGGTCAGAAACTCCCAAGCCCAAGTAATCGCTTCTTCCTTGAAATAGTCTCCGATTGAGAAGTTGCCCAGCATTTCAAAAAAGGTGTGGTGACGGCGTGTTTTCCCCACGTTCTCAATATCGTTTGTGCGGATACATTTTTGCGAATTCGTAATCCGCGGGTTTTCAGGTATGATGCGACCGTCGAAATATGCTTTCAGCGGTGCCATGCCTGCATTGATCCAAAGCAAGGACGGATCGTTATGCGGTACGAGCGATGCGCTTGGTTCGATTTTATGGCCTTTGCTTTCAAAAAAAGCAAGCCATTTTGCCCGGATTTCACTAGCTTTCATTAGTATGAGCCCCCTTTAAATGATAAAACACAAAAACGCCCCTGTCATAGACAGGGACGAATAGATTCGCGGTACCACCCTGGTTATTGCTCTGCTGCATGCAGCATAAGCAATCGCCTTCATTAGACATTAACGGGTCCAACCGGTGAAGTTCATTCACACTCCGAAAAGAGCTTTCGGCCACCCTTCGTTATAAAAGCTCTCTCAACCATCGCCACAAGCTTCATCTAGAAGCAATAGCGAAGAAGCTTTCTCTCTGGTTAACGGGCATTGGCTTACTTCAATTCGTCAACGCTTTATCCACATATAAATGACACGATTATTTTAAAATTATAGCCACACGCTTTCCGCCTGTCAAATAATCTTTCTTCGCACATAATACGCGAACATATGCTGAATGATCACTTTGCAGGCTGCGAATATAGGAACGGCTAAAATCATCCCGACAATACCCGCAATTTCTCCTCCGACGAGCAAAGCAAAAATAATCGACAAGGGATGCATATGGAGCGTTCGGCCGACAACCTGCGGCGAAATGACATTCCCTTCGAGAATTTGGCATAACGTGTTAATGATCGCCACAAGTATAACCAGCTTGAGTGAAACGGTTGATGCCATCAGAATAGCGGGTGCTGCTCCAAAGAATGGTCCCAAATAAGGAATGACATTCGTTATGGCGACAATACTCGCAAGCAGCAAAGCATACGGCATCCCCACTAACATATAACCGAGATACGCAAGAACGCCAACAATAACACAAACCAAAAACTGACCGCGGATATAGCTGCCAAGAGCGGTATCGATATCTTTCAGCAGCCTGACTGTGTTTTTGCGATGCGACTTCGGTACGTACGTAATGACCGTTCGTTCAAATACGTCGAAGTCCTTTAAAATATAGAAAGCGAGAAACGGTATGATGAACGCAATGAACAGCGCATTGACCATCGAGCCGATATTGTTCACAAAATTAAACAAGCTCTCCGACAGCTTCTTCTCGATGTTAATGAGCGATTTATTGACACCGCTGCGAATGCTTTCCGGTAAAAAAGAAGTATTGTTTATGTCTGTAACGATGTTTTGGGCACGCATCGACAGCTCCGGCACATGACGGTTCAACTCCTGCACCTGCTCGATAAACATCGGTATCAAATTAACAAGCAGCACGGTAATGACCGCACAGAAGACTGCATAGATCAGCAATACGGCGATCGTTCTAGGCACCTTTCGATCATGCAGCATCGTAACGATCGGGTTCAGCACATAGGAAATGATCATCGCGATAATGAATGGCGCAAGGACAGCCTTCAAAAAAATGTATACGCTCACGATGAGCGGCTTTATAAGCAGCAAGAGAAAAATGGCGATCAAGCCTAAAATCAGATATATAAGCCATACAAACAGACGGCTCTTTGTGAAACGCTCCACCGTCCTCACCCCCGAGCATTCTTATTCCGGCTCTCCATAGGCTGGACAAGCGGAACTAATTCAGTATATGTACATGGGGTGAAAATCATCCTTGAATAGCAAAAAAAAGACGGCCGAAGACCGTCTCTTTATATTTTTATTTTTATGACAAAGCACATCAGTTGACGTGAATTTGCGGTATTTCCTCTTCAAAGAACAAGTCGTCGAGCGAGCTTAACGTGCCATCCTCTTCCACTTGGTAAACCGACATTTTGTCGCCGTTAACCGTCAATTCAATGAAGCACCCCCAGCAATAGAACTGGTGGGAACCAATCTTTCCGATATCTTTCGAATTGCAATTCGGACATCTCATCATCTTTCATTTCTCCCTATCCTCTGAAATTGGAAGCTGCGACAGGCTCCAATTCCGCTTCACTGACAGCAGGAACAATAATCGCGTCTTCCCCGAGCAACACACAATCCGGATCACTCGGCACCTTCAGCCATTTGCGCCCTTCCATCAGATCCGAAACAAAACCGTCCGTAAGCTCGTAGCCTACTATTTGTGTACCCTGATTTGGGTAAAAATAAACATCCGATACACGGCCAAGCTGCAAACCTTGAACAGTAACAACTGGCAAATCCTTTAATTTCACTAATCCTGTGTAAAATGAACGCAGCAATTGCTTCGACTTCATCCTCGTGATCGCAGCTTCACTTGAAATAATAACGGTGTCATCCCCACAGGATAATACGTGTGACCACTCCACTACTTTCACAGATGAAGCAAACCACTTGGCACAATCGAGGATTAGCCCCTTCAACTGCCAATGCTCATCGAACCAAGCATCCTTGACGGTGCCGACCAGCTTGCCGGAATGGATAACGATAACGGGAAGCCCAATAAGCTGTTGAAGTTTAATCACGCTTAGTCGGAGTCCTCCTAGTAGTTATTACGAATACGCCTCACGATTGTTCCAACTTTTTGTGCGGCATCTTCTAATTCCTCTAAAGTATTCCCCAAACCGAAGCTAAATCTTACAGCAGATTGAATTTGTTCCTCCGGCAAATCCATAGCCCGAAGAACATGCGAGCGCTCAAGCGCGCCGGATGTGCAAGCTGAACCGCTTGCTGCAGCGATGCCTTCCATATCCAAATTCATCAGCATCGTTTCTGTATCGACGCCGATAAAGCTGATATTGACGATATGCGGCAAATAATGATGCTCGCTGCCATTTATCACGATTGGTGCTTCTACATGCGTTTGCAGCAGTTCTATCCATCTCTTACGAAGCTTGTCCATAAAAGGTTGCTTATTTTCCCGCTCGTTCACACAAATGTCAATAGCTGCTGCAAAACCAGCGATTCCGGCGATATTTTCAGTGCCTGCACGGCGCTTTCTCTCTTGTGATCCGCCATGCTGAATCGCTTCGAGCAGCGTCCCATTTGCGACATAAAGCGCTCCGACACCTTGCGGACCATTGATCTTATGCGCGGAGAAGCTCATCAAATCGACTGGCAGCTCATTTAGATTGTATTTAATCGTGCCCAACGATTGAATGGCATCAACATGAAAAATCGCGCCGCTCGCCTTCGCGATTTGCCCGATTTCTTCGATAGGCTGCAAGGTGCCCACCTCGTTATTTCCATGCATAATGCTGATAAGTCCCGTTTCCGGCGTGATAGCCGCTTGAACGAGCTCTGGAGATGTACGTCCATCGCGGTCTAAAGGCAATACTGTTAATGAGAAGCCTTCTTCTTTGGCAAGCCATTCGCATGTATGAAGAACGGCGTGATGCTCGCCCGCTGAAGTTATAATATGTGATTTGCCGCGCTTGCGCTGCGCTCTTGCGGCGCCGATCAAAGCAGCATTGTCGCTTTCCGTTCCACCGGAAGTAAACAATAGCTCCGCCGGCTTGCAGCCAAGGGCAGCAGAAATGGAATCGCGCGCGCGGTTAAGCTGCTGTTTCGCAGCTCGTCCGAGAGCATGCATGCTGGATGAATTGCCTCCAGGTCCCTGCATGAGCTCAAGCATGATGCTTGCGACGCTTGGATGCATAGGCGTCGTGGCGGCGTGATCAAAATAATGTATTTTCATAGGTCATCTTCCTTTAAATATTGAACAAGTATGTGTTTTCATGTACTAGAGTATAGCACAACCGCTATTGACACGCATTAAAGAAGGTAGTAAGAAACGAAGCAAGTGCATCCTCAGGGGATAGGTTGAAGGGTCCACTTCAGTGGACTTATGCTGTTAAATAATCGGAGGACTATATCCAAACAGCTATTGCTAGAGTGGGATGGAAAGGGCGATCAGACCGCCCTTCCTTCGCATCATTTTAAATATAGAACATATAGCTGTCAGGCTTGCCTTCATCTTCAAAGTTGATCAGATCAGCAAGCGTCGTCGAATCAAGCACCTCTGCAATGCTGTCGCGAATGCGCAGCCATAATTGACGTTTAGCCGGATCATCCTCTTCGGTAAAGTCTACAGGCGAGATCGGCCCTTCAAGAATACGGATGATATCCCCTGAAGTAATCGTCTCTGGATCTTTGGATAAAATATAGCCGCCATAAGCGCCTCGTATGCTTTTCACAAGTCCTGCATTACGCAAAGGTGCTACTAACTGCTCCAAATAGTGCTCGGAAAGCTGATTTCTCTCTGCAATGCTCTTGAGCGAAGTCGGGCCTTCACCAAATTTAGCCGCAAGCTCCATCATAATGGTTAAGCCATAACGGCCTTTCGTCGATATTTTCAAAATGGCACCTCTTTTATTTGTTTTATGGGCTGTTAATGAATGTGTCTGATCAGTAGGCTCTTAAATCATTGTATTCCCAGTTCCCTTATATGTTAACATATCAAACGACCATCGTGTGAAAAAAGGTTGACATCTTCATGAAAAAGTTTTCTGCCTATGTTACAATAGAATATGTTTGATTCAAGCAAGGTGGTGTTTACGATGGAAAAACCAAAAGATTCGACAAGAGTGGTCGTCGGCATGTCAGGCGGCGTCGATTCCTCCGTCACAGCGCTGCTGCTGAAGCAGCAAGGCTATGACGTTGTCGGCATCTTTATGAAAAACTGGGACGATACTGATGAATTCGGCCACTGCACGGCGGAAGAGGATTCGGAAGACGTTCGCCGCGTATGTGAACAAATCGGCATACCCTACTATACCGTTAACTTTGAACGGCAATATTTTGATAAAGTATTCACTTATTTTTTGGATGAATACAAGCGCGGCCGTACGCCAAATCCAGATGTCATGTGCAATCGTGAAATCAAGTTTGGCGACTTCCTGCAGCGTGCCATGGAGCTTGGCGCCGATTATTTGGCAACAGGCCATTATGCACAAGTGGAGCGTACGGAAGACGGCGTTACGAGGCTGCTTCGCGGGGTGGATTCGAACAAGGATCAAACCTATTTCCTAAGCGCCCTTAATCAGAAGCAGCTGGCGAAAGCGATGTTCCCGATCGGTCATATTCCGAAGCCTGAGGTACGCCGCATTGCCGAGGAGGCTGGTCTATATACCGCTAAGAAGAAAGACAGCACCGGCGTATGCTTTATCGGGGAGCGCAACTTCAAGACGTTCCTCAGCGGCTATTTGCCCGCGCAAGCAGGCGATATGATCGATATCCAAAGCGGCGAGAAGAAGGGCCGTCACGACGGCCTCATGTATTACACGCTTGGACAGCGCCAAGGACTCGGCATCGGCGGCTCAGGCAACGGCGAGCCATGGTTCGTAGCCGACAAGGATTTGGAGAGCAACATTTTATACGTCGTACAGGGCGAGCAGCATCCAAGTCTCTACTCCGAGAGCCTGACGGCTAGCGGCATGAACTGGATTGTACCGGTAACCGAAGCCGGAACGATCCGCTGCACAGCCAAATTCCGCTATCGCCAGCCGGATCAGGGTGTCAGCGTAACGTACAATTTGGATGGCACGGCAAATATCGTATTCGATAAGCCGCAGAAAGCGGTCACACCAGGTCAAGCAGTCGTCCTCTATGACGGTCAGGTTTGTCTTGGCGGCGGTACGATTGAAACCGTTCAAAAGATTGACGCCGCTTCAGCACTCGCTAAGCAGGCATAACAATCTTTTTACAAAACAAGGCTGCTCAAACGCAAGATTTTCGATGCGTCTGAGCAGTCTGTTTTTTTTCAAAACTTTTAACCAAAATGCTGATCATTCAGCCCTCCCGCTCGTTCACCGATCTTGCGAATGATAAGCCGTGAAATACGCAGGTGATCTGTCTCTTCTATGATGAACTCGCATTCCTCCGCATACTTCACGCGTTGGTTATTGACTGGAGGTATTTCAATCTTCGAATAGATCCAGCCGCCGATTGTGTCGTAATCATCCGTTTCGATATCAAGGCCGAAGAAGCTGTTCACCTCTTCGATAAGCATGAGTCCGCTGACCGAGTAAGTGCCATCGTCCTTTTTTTCAAGATGCTCGCGTTCCTCGTCAAATTCGTCTTGGATTTCGCCAACGATTTCCTCCATGATGTCCTCTAGTGTTACCAAGCCTGAAGTGCCGCCATACTCGTCGATCAATATCGCGATTTGAGACTTTCGCTTTTGCATCAGCTTCAGCAGCATGCTAATTTGCATCGACTCGGGCACGGTCGTAATCGGCCTCGTAATTTGTTTTATATCTTGCAGGCTATGCGTCGTATCCTTGAGCAGGTCCTTGATATGAACGAAGCCAATAATATTATCCTTGTCATTCTCGCAAACCGGGTACCGGGTCAGCATTTGCTCCAGTGCAAGCCTCTTGTTCTCTTCAAGCGAATGACTCGTATTTAAGCAAATCATTTCCGTGCGGGGGATCATAATTTCGCGTGCATTCGTTTCGGTAAAATCGAAAATATTATCTACGAGCGTAAGCTCCGTATTGTCAATGAGTCCATTCTTGTGGCTTTCCTTCATCAAAATACGAATTTCATCCTCGGTATGCGCGGCATCCTTCTCGGTCGCCGGTTCTATGCCAATTCGCTTCAGAAGCTGATTGGCCATGCCGTTAAGCACCCAAATGCACGGGTACATGATCTTGTAGAAGTAGATGAGCGGAGTCGCCGTTAACAGCGTAATCCTTTCAGCTTTGCGGATAGCTACCGTCTTAGGCGCCAACTCCCCTAATACGATGTGCAGCATTGTAATGAAGGAAAAAGCGAGGATGAAGGAGAATGTATGAATAAATACCTCATTGCGTATGCCGATATAGCTAAAAAACGGCACGATTAGTTTGGCTGCGGCCGGCTCGCCAATCCATCCAAGCCCAAGCGATGCAAGCGTAATGCCAAGCTGACAGGCGGACAAATAGGCATCCAAATTACCCGTCAAAAGTGAGGCATGCTTGGCCCGCGAATGCCCTTCGGAAGCGAGCGTATCAATTCGGCTCCCTCGCACCTTCACCATTGCAAACTCGGCCGCTACAAAAAAACCGTTCAGAAAAACCAAAAACAAAATTAGCGCCAGGGACAAACTAACCGGTAATGGGTCCATTCAACGATATCCTGTCCTTCGCATTAGGGGCAATTGCCATGCGATGACAGGTACACCTCCCTTTGGAACAAAGATACGGCGATCTTTGTGTAATGTAAGAGCTCTCCAAGTTGCCAAGCCGCCGCGTCAAACGGTAATACCGCAAGGTTAATCCGTTCTACTGACTGTAATTATATGTATTCGCCATAGGCTAGCCTTAATACGCGGATTCTCGTCTCGACTCGTGTTATTTAATCAGCCGGCATAGCAGACTTCAACAAATGTTCATAAAGCCGCTACGAAATGCTCATTTAATGTTAAGCTAACGCTTCGCCGTATCTGTTATAATGCAAAAAGCTTGAGTAACAAATTAGATAAAAAACCTGTAGGAGGATTACAAATGAAACGGATTTTGCTTATATGCCTGGCAGCTCTGTGGCTTGTCCCCGGCGTTGCTCTTGCCCATTCCAAACTAGAAACCGCGGTGCCTGCGCAGGGTGCGACGGTTAACATCTCTCCAGAGCTTATAAAGCTTACCTTCAACACCAAGATCGAGAAACTAAGCAATTTTAAAATAGTGAATGCCGCTGGCGAGGAAATGGAGAAAGATAAGGTCGAAGTCAGCGGAGTGACGATGAGCGGTGCTTTGCCAGCCTCTCTGCCAAACGGCATCTATACCGTAAAATGGACCATCATCGGGGCAGACGGCCACTCTGTGGAAGGCGATTACGCGTTTACTGTCGAAGAGCAAGTCGTGACGGAGGAGCCTGCAGCTGAACTGGGAGCTACGGCCGAAGCGCCTGCTCAGACGGCTGCGCCGACTGCTTCTCCAGATGCAGACAATGCCGTGAATTCAAGAGAGCCAACAACGGATAACGAAGGTACTAATTATACGCCCGCTATCATTATTGGAGCGATAATAGTGGTTGCCGCACTCGTATTGTTCATGCGGAGGCGCAAATAATGATTTATATCAGCGAAGGCCTTCTATACATTTGCTTCGCTATTCTGACGGGAACCCTGGTGCTGCGGCTTGTGCCGGAGGACAGAAGGCCCTCCCTTCAGGTACCGAACGGATTGCTGCTCGCATGCGCGATAGCGATTCCCATTTTGTCATATGTTCCCATCCATAAGCTCGCACTCGTTTTTGCCAAAGACTTTGATATGACATACGGCTCGATTCTCAAAAGCATTTTGCTCGATATCAATACCGGCAAGGCATGGGTGTGGACAGCGATCGGTTCTGTGGGACTAGCGTTTCTGCTCGGGCTCAAGGCGTTTCGGGGAGACAAGCATATGCCTAAGGTTGCTTTGTTTGTCACTTTTTTGCTAATCGTATGGTTAGGGTATGCAGGTCATGCATCTTCGCTTTACGGCTTTAGAGGATTAGTTACCCATTCCGCCCACTTCCTTGCCGTAAGCGTATGGATCGGCATCTTATTCGTCATAAGCTGGTTTTCCACGGATAATGCGAATTGGCATGCGTTTCTGCGCTGGTTTTCGCCGGTCGCGATTATCAGTGTTCTTGTAACGCTTCTAGCGGGCATCGTGCTCATGTCATTCACGACTCCCGAGTATGTGAACGCTTGGATGCTGCCCTATGGGCAAATGCTCCTAATCAAGCATTTATTGATTGTGCCGTTGCTGCTATTTGCCTACACGAACGGCTTCGGGTACAAAAAAATAGCAAAAAGCGACGCTGGCTTCAACCCAAGCAGATGGCTAAAAGCGGAAAGCATCATCGCGCTGCTCGTACTCGCGGCAACTGGCATCCTAGGACAGCAAACGCCGCCTCATAAGGTGAAAGAGACGCTGCAAACCGTCTCGCCGTCACCGTTATTCACATCGATCTACAAAGGCAGCTTCAGCCCTGACATCGCTTTAAAATTTACGCTGCATTTCGAGAGCATACTCATGCTCGCCGCTGCTGCGCTGATGGCTGGAGGCTTAGTCTGGATGTATCGCACGAATAAGCTTATCCCTGCTTTCTTGATGGGTATTTTGACAGCTGTATTCGGTTATTTCGGACTTATGTTTTCAATTGCTTAAATCTCATATGGCATGTAAAAAGGGACACTTCCTATTTTTTTAGGAATGTCCCTTTTTTGTGTATCCCGATGAGAGTTAATTGCTCCAGAAACCCGATCACTTGCCTTTGCGCTTTTGCTGGTTTTGCTTGATTTTATCTTCCATCCCTTGCTCCGTAGCCTTGTAAAAGGTCATTCCACCAAGCCTGTCAGGCAAATACTGCTGCGCTACATAATGATTCGGATAGTCATGCGGATACTTGTAGCCCTCATGACCAAGCTGCTGCGCTCCCTTATAATGCGTATCCCGCAGATGAAGCGGCACCTCCGCTCCTCCTGCCCGCTCAATAGCCGCCTCCGCATTGCTGATTGCAATAGCCGTTGCGTTCGATTTAGGACTCTCTACCGCAAATAGAATCGCCTGTGAAATGTTGTACTTCGCCTCTGGCCAGCCAATCTTGTGATAGGCATCCATCGCGGTTACCGCTTGAATCATCGCTTGCGGATTCGCGAGCCCAATATCCTCGCTGCAAGCGACGATCAGCCTGCGGATAAAGGTCATCGGGTCCATGCCCAGCTTCTCGACTGCGTACAGAAACCAAAAGAGCGCCGCGTCGCTTGAGCCGCGAACGCACTTATGAAAGGCCGAAAGCACATCATATTGCGTCGACAGGTCGGCGCGGATCGATGGCTTGCGAATCGATTCCTGCGCAACCTCAAGCGTCAAGTGAACGGAGCCGTCCTGCTCCGATGGCGTTGTGACCGCTGCCAGCTCAAGCGCGTTGAGCGCGCGGCGAATGTCGCCTCCCGACATAGCAGCAATATGGTGCAGGGCATCCTCATCGGCTCGCAGATCCATAAATCCGAGTCCACGCTCCCGATCGGAAAGCGCCCTTCGCATCGCTTCATAGGCATGCGCCTCGCCAAGCGGTTCCAATTGAAATAAGGTCGAGCGGGACAGCAAGGCGCCATTTACATGGTGGAACGGATTTTCCGTCGTCGCGCCTATAAAGATTATAATGCCCTGCTCGACAGCCGGCAGCAAAGCATCCTGCCTCGCTGTATTGAAGCGGTGCACCTCATCCAAGAAAAGAATCGTCTTCTTGCCGTACATCGCTTTATTCGTGCGAGCCTGATCAATGACCTCGCGGACATCCTTAACCGAAGCATCGACCGCGTTCAGCTTCACGAAATCGCCTGCCGTACGCAGCGATATAATATGAGCCAGCGTCGTTTTTCCGCAGCCTGGAGGACCATATAGCAAAATAGACGATACCTGGTCGCCTTCAATGGCTCTGCGCAGCAGCTTGCCCGTTCCTACAATATGCTCTTGTCCAATATATTCGTCCAGCGTCTGAGGCCGCATGCGGTCTGCCAGCAGCCTTGCACGCGGCATTTCAGCCTCCTGTTGATAAGAAAATAAATCCATTTTCGCTTCCCAACCTTCTGCCATCTGTTATAACGATCATAGCATACAAGCACATTTGTTCGCCAGATACGCGCTTTTGCAGGCTGCAACTAGACTGCGCCAAATAGCCGTACCACAGAAAAAGCGCATAAGCTTTTTCTGCAGCACGGCTGCTTGTTGTACCTTATTTGTCGGATGGAGATTTTAACCCTCTCGCAAGCTTATCGATTGTTGCGGCTACTCGGTTCGCACGCGTTTCCTCGCGCTTCGCATCGGTGATCCACTTCACAAAGAAAGGACAAAATCATACTGGGTATCCGTCTCGGCAACTGTAGCATCTGCATTCAATCCTAGCTCAGTCAAGTAATGTTCAGAAGGCGCCTTATGCACAAGCGCCTTCATCTCCGGCGTTAATCTCAGCTTTTTGACAAGCGCTTCATTCACAGCTCAACTCCGCCTGCAACAAGCAGGTCGTTTACGACGACGCTGACCATGATCAGACCAGCAACCGGCGGAACAAACGCATTGCTTGCCGGCGGCTGCTTAGCCTTGCGAATCTCAGGCGCATTCTCAGGAACGATCTTCTTCGTGACATCCTCACGCGGCTTCATCGGAGTTTCGGTCGAGAATACGACCTTAACCCCGCGCTTGATGCCTTCCTTGCGAAGCTTCGTGCGGATCACACGAGCCAACGGGTCGGTATGCGTCTTCGAAATGTCAACAACCTGGAACTTTGTCGGGTCCATTTTATTTGCTGCACCCATGCTCGAAATGATCGGGATTTTGCGTTCCAAGCATTGCTTGATCAAATGTATCTTATACGAAATCGTATCGGATGCATCGACGACATAGTCGAGCGGATATTCGAAAAACTGCTCAAACGTTTCTTCCGTATAGAACATCCGCAAAGCTACGACGTCGCATTCGGGATTAATAAGCTTAATCCGGTCGCGCATAAGCTCCGCTTTTGGCTGACCAACGGTAGTCGTGAGCGCATGAATCTGACGATTGACGTTCGTAATATCTACAACGTCCTTATCTACGAGAATTATGCGGCCTACTCCTGTCCGCGCAAGCGCCTCAGCAGCTATGCCGCCAACGCCGCCGATGCCGAGCACGGCAACCGTGCTCCCCTTCATAAGCGCAAGCCCCTCTGGCCCAATCGCCAGCTCTGTCCGTGAAAATTGATGAAGCATCCGGCTGCCGCCTCCTTAGCGCAATTCGCTTATTTTTCGTTTGTTTCCGTAGAAGCTGCAGCTGCTGCGGCAACCGGCTGCTTCGGTTTAAGCACCGTGCGGATATGAAGCTGTTCAAGCTGTGAAAGCTCGACCTCGGACGGCGCATCGCAAAGCAAATCGGTCGCGCTTGCCGTTTTCGGGAATGCAATCGTTTCACGCAGGTTCGTGCGACCGGTAAGAAGCATAACCAGACGGTCAAAGCCGAAAGCAATACCGCCATGTGGAGGCGTACCGTATTCGAATGCATCAAGCAGGAAGCCGAATTTCTCTTGCGCCTCTTCCATGCTGAAGCCAAGCGCTTTGAACATTTGCTCCTGTACTTCACGCTTGTAGATACGCATGGAGCCGCCGCCTACCTCGTAGCCGTTCAGAACAAGATCGTACGCTTGCGCACGGATTTGTCCCGGATCTGTATCGAATAAATGCAGATCGTCTTCATTCGGACGCGTGAACGGATGATGTTCGGCAACATAACGCTTCGCATCCTCATCCCAGCCGAGAAGCGGGAAATCAACTACCCATGCAAATTTAAATTTCGATTCGTCGATAAGACCAAGATCTTTGCCCAGCTTCGAGCGAAGGTTGCCAAGCACGTCTGCAACTACTTTTTTCTTGTCCGCAGAGAAAGTCAGCAAATCGCCCTCTTCTACTTGCAGGCGCTCTGTAAGAGCGGCAATCTCTTCCGGTTTAAGGAATTTCACGATCGGACCGCGCCATTCGCCTTCCTTAACCGTAATCCATGCAAGGCCTTTACCGCCGTAACGGGCAGCGAATGGCTGCAAGTCGTCAAGCTCCTTGCGGCTCCAGCTTGCACACCCTTTAGCGTTCAACGCTTTTACAACGCCGCCGCCAGCTGCTACGCTCGCGAATACTTTTACATCGCTGCTTGATACGATATCAGTGATATCTTCAATTTCCAGGCCGAAACGCAGATCCGGTTTGTCGGAGCCGTATTTGTTCATCGCATCTGCATAGGTGATGCGTTGGAATGGAAGCTCAAGCTCTACGCCAACCGTTTCTTTTAGAAGCTTAGCCATTAGCTCTTCCATCATGGCAAGCAATTGATCCTGCGACAGGAAGGAAGTCTCGATGTCGACTTGCGTGAATTCCGGTTGACGGTCGGCACGAAGATCCTCATCGCGGAAGCAGCGTGCGATTTGGTAGTAACGCTCGATACCGCCAACCATCAAGAGCTGCTTGAAAATTTGCGGCGATTGCGGCAAGGCAAAAAACTCGCCTTCGTGTACGCGGCTCGGCACCAAGTAATCACGCGCGCCTTCCGGCGTGCTTTTTGTAAGAATCGGCGTTTCTACATCGATGAAGCCTTCTCCGTCTAGGAAGTCGCGGAAAACTTTAGCCGCTTTCGAGCGCAGGAACAATGTTTTTTGCATTTCTGGACGACGCAGATCCAGGTAACGATATTTCAAACGAAGCGACTCATCTACTTCTACGCCGTCTTCAATTGGGAATGGAGGCGTTTTTGCAGCGTTCATCACTTCGATTTTGGTAACGCGCACTTCAATTTCACCAGTTGCAAGGTTCGCGTTGTACGTTTCTGCATCGCGCTCAACGACTGTACCTTGAATCGCAAGAACGAATTCGTTGCGGGCACGGTCAGCAATCGCCAATGCATCGCCAGAGAAATCCGGATTGAAAACCGTTTGAACGATGCCCGAACGGTCGCGCAAATCGATAAATAGTACGCCGCCAAGGTCGCGACGACGCTGTACCCAGCCGTTCAGAATGACAGTTTGACCAACGTCCGCTTTCGTTAAACGGCCGCAGTGATGTGTTTTTAACAACATAATAATCATGCTCCTCATTTAGTTAGATTGTTATTTGGTGAAGCTTAACCGCTAATTTCATCAGCTAGCTTATCTAATGCTACGACTCGCTGCTCGCCTTTGGCCATATCTTTAAGTGAAATTTCTCTGCGCTCAAGCTCATCATCGCCGAGAATAGCTGTGTAACGCGCCTGAAGGCGATCTGCCGACTTCATCTGCGCCTTCATCTTGCGGCCTAGATAATCGCGTTCTGCACGAATGCCGCGCTGTCTAAGCTGGTAAACAAGCTTCGTCACCTCACGCTCTGCCGCTTCGCCAAGCGCAACGACATAAACATCGACCTGATTGAAAGCCGGAAGCTCCGTTTCCTGGTGCTGAAGCAGCAGGATCGTTCTCTCAAGGCCAAGGCCAAGACCGACTCCCGGCTGATCCGGTCCGCCGATATCCGATACAAGACCGTTATACCTGCCGCCGCCGCCGACGGTATCGATCGTACCGATGCCCTCAGCCTTGTATTCGAAGGCCGTATGGGTATAGTAGTCGAGTCCGCGAACGAGCCTGTGATTGAGCTCATATGGGATGCCCATATCGCTTAAATACATTTTAACTTTGTCAAAATGAATCTGGCATTCCTCATCCAAGCTGTCCAAAATCGACGGCGCGTCAGTAAAATGCTCCTGATCAACCTTGCAGTCGAGCACGCGCAGCGGATTGCGGTCCATGCGCGACTGGCAATCCTTGCATAGCAGCTCGCGCTTTGGCTCAAGAAAACCAAGCAGCCGCTCGCGGAATACCGCGCGGACAGCTGGCGTACCAACCGAATTGATCTCAACGCGTACGCCCTTCAGGCCTACCTCCGTGTAGAACGTATAACCAAGCGCGATAACCTCTGCGTCGATAGCAGGATCAACCGAGCCGATTGCCTCTACGCCAAATTGGTGCAGCTGGCGGTAGCGACCTGCCTGCGGACGCTCATACCGGAACATCGGACCGATGTAATACAGCTTAGACACATCTGGCTCGCCGTACAGCTTGTTTTCCACATACGACCTCACAACGCCTGCGGTCCCTTCCGGGCGCAGCGTTAGGCTGCGGTTGCCGCGGTCTGTGAAGGTGTACATCTCTTTCTCCACGATATCGGTCGTTTCACCTACACCGCGCTGAAACAGCTCCGTCGATTCAAAGATCGGCGTACGAATTTCGCGAAAGTTGTAACGCTGGCAAATATCGCGAGCTTTCTGCTCGACATACTGCCATCTCTCTACTGCGCCAGGCAAAATATCCTGCGTGCCCGGCATTTTCTGAAATGCCATTGAATAACCCCTCCTGCCCGCTTATACATCCGTTTAAAGTTCGGAAAACACAAAAAAACTCCCGTTCCTCATAGCTTGCGCCAAAAGGGACGAGAGTGAATCTCCCGTGGTACCACCCACATTTCGAGCCTGCATCACATGCGTTCGGCTCGCTCCAAGACGGTTAACGTCCGTCATCCGCAGGCCAGCTACTTTGCTTCTGTCACAGGCCATTGCCTGCTCCTATCTGCCGTTCACCGTCTGTTCTCCGGGAAGTCTGTTCATTCTGCCGTTATAAGGATGCTTGCAGCCAAGTGACATCCCTCTCTGGGTATAGCGCGTAGAATTACTTTGTCCCATCCTTGAATCGTTATGTTCAACCGCTAAACGTGCACATCCTGTTCGGATGGATTCAGCCGTTCATGCTAGTCATACTAAAAATTAATATTACCTCTGAGAGCGATTAAAGTCAAGATCGATCTCTATCGAACGCAGCCCAAATACAAATGGGCAGAAAAAAACCTACAAAACGTGTTTGTAGGTCCAAAAGTAAAATATATTTTTAAAAAGGGGGTCGAGTTCTAGTATAGGTTAATGATGTTAAAAAGAAGTTAGAGATTGATTACAGAAATATTACAATTTCGAAAGCGTTTTTACGGTCAGCATAGAAAACCGCCCTAGCAGTTAGCTCGGACGGCTATCTAATCCATCTATAAAAGGCCCGAATGATCGCGGCGCGGCTGCTGCGGGAAGCCAGCCCATTCTTCTGCCGCTTCAATATCATCCTCTAGCTCGGCAAACACCTTGGCTTCTCTTCGGTCCGGATGCAGGAGCCTCCGGGAGATTCTCTCGATGCCTTGCTCCTTGCGTGATTGATGCATAAGTGGGATTCCTCCAATAGGGCATTCTGCTCGCGATGGGTTGAATTGCTCCTTCCGCAAAGCCTCATGTCTATTGTTTCCCACGATTGAATTCTTAAGCGCCGCTCTCCAAAATAATCGTAACAGGGCCTGAGTTGACAAGCTCCACGTCCATCATCGCACCGAAGCGGCCTGTCGCAACGACGAGGCCCAAAGAACGCAGGTTTTCGTTGAACGCATCGTACAGCTGTTCCGCTTGCTCAGGCCTTGCTGCCGCCATAAAGTTCGGCCGCCTGCCTTTGCGGCAATCGCCATAAAGCGTAAACTGCGAAACCGACAGCACCTGTCCGCCGATATCCGTAACCGAATGGTTCATTTTGCCTGACTCGTCCTCGAAAATACGAAGATTAGCAACCTTGTCCGCCATCCACTTGACGTCTGCCTCCGTATCCTCATGCGTCAAGCCGACCAGCAGAACGAGCCCAAAATCAATTGCGCCGACTGCTTCGCCCTCAATGACGACCTTTGCCTGCTTGCTGCGCTGTAAAACAACCTTCACCGCTTAAACCTCCGATATTTGCTCTGCCCATTCACAGCATGGGCCAAACGATTATTGCATAATACGCTGAACAGAATAGATCTCCTGAACGCGTTTTATTTTCTCCACGACGGCATTGAGATGCTCAATGTTGCTGATAAGCACCGTTATATGAATAAGCGCCATTTTATTTTTAACCGTCCGACCGGTTACGGCTGAAATGTTCGTTTTGCTCTCCGACACCGCCTGAAGCACTTCATTCAGAAGCCCTCTGCGATCGCTGCCGGTAATCTCGATATCAACGCTGTAATTGGCCTCAATGGATTCTTCCCACTCGACCTCTATGACGCGATCTCCCTCTTCGCCTTGATCACCGAACGGAATGTTCTGACAATCCATCCTGTGGACGGAGACTCCGCGGCCGCGCGTAATGTAGCCAATAATCGAATCGCCTGGAACAGGGTTGCAGCAGCGAGCGAACCTGACAAGCAAATTGTCGATCCCTCTTACCGTCACGCCTTGGTTAGGCCTAGACTTCCGATTGCCCGGAGACTTAATCTCCTTCACTTCGCTCGTCAGCTCCAGCTGGCTTGCCAGCTCGGCCTCCTTGCGCATCTTCTCGGTAAGCTTCGTGCAAATTTGCGCTGCTGTAATGCCGCCAAAGCCGATGGCCGACATCATATCTTCAATGTCGTTAAAAGCAAACTTCGCCGCAGCCTCCTGCAGCTTATCGTCCTGCAGCCAAGCAGACGGCTCAAGACCAAGCCGCTTCAGCTCGCGCTCAAGCAGATCCTTGCCCTTCGCTACATTTTCCTCGCGCCGCTCCTTCTTGAACCATTGCCTGATCTTGCTGCGGGCATGCGAGGACTGTGCGATTTTCACCCAATCCTGACTTGGTCCATACGAATGCTTCGACGTTAAAATCTCGACGATGTCTCCGGTTTTCAGCTTATGATCAAGCGGAACGATCCGCCCGTTCAGCTTTGCGCCAATCGTCCGGTTTCCGACCTCCGTGTGAATGCGATATGCGAAATCAAGCGGCACGGAGCCTGCAGGCAGCTCAATCACTTCACCGCTAGGCGTAAATACAAATACGAGATCGGCAAAAAAGTCCATTTTGAGCGATTCCATAAATTCAGATGCGTCGCGCGCTTCATGCTGAAGCTCCAATATTTCGCGGAACCATGACATTTTGTCCTCAAAGTTGCCTCCAGGTACAAGAGACCCTTCTTTGTAGGCCCAATGAGCCGCGATTCCGTATTCCGACGTCCGGTGCATTTCCCAAGTTCGAATCTGCACCTCGGTAGGCTCTCCATTCGGCCCTATAACGGTCGTATGCAGCGATTGATACATGTTCGCCTTCGGCATCGCGATATAGTCTTTAAAACGACCTGGCATCGGTTTCCATAGCGTATGAATAATGCCCAGCGTCGCATAGCAATCTTTGATGTTGTCGACGATAATACGAATCGCAAGCAGATCATAAATTTCCGTAAATTGCTTGTTCCGGTCGGTCATTTTTTTGTAAATGCTGTACAAATGCTTAGGGCGTCCGGAAATATCTCCTTCGATGCCCATTTCATCAAGCTTCTCCGTTATACGGGAGATGACATCATCAATAAATTGCTCGCGTTCCGCGCGCTTCTTCTTCATCAGATTGGCAATGCGATAATATTGCTGAGGATTCAAAAAACGAAGCGCTATATCTTCCATTTCCCACTTGATCGCCGATATACCAAGACGATGCGCAATGGGGCAAAATATTTCCAATGTCTCGTATGCGATACGCCGCTGCGCTTCCTCCGATTGAAACTTGAGCGTGCGCATATTATGCAGGCGATCCGCTAATTTAATGAGAATAACGCGAATGTCCTGAGCCATCGCGACAAACATTTTACGGTAATTTTCGTTTTGCTGCTCTTCTTTGGAACGAAATTGAATTTTTTCGAGCTTTGTTAGACCGTCTACCAGCATCGCACAGGTTTCGCCAAATTTCGCGCGCACCGTCTGCAAATCCACTGTCGTATCCTCAACGACATCATGAAGCAATGCCGCAATAATCGACAGCACGTCCATTTGCATATCAACAAGTATATCTGCAACCGCTACGGGGTGCAGGATATAAGGCTCTCCCGATTTCCTCACTTGTCCGTGATGGGCTTGTTCCGCAAAGTCATAGGCTTCCTGGATGCGTATAAGGTCCTGCTCTTTCATATAGGCGGATGCCTTCTCGAGTAAATGCTCAATGCCCATGAAACGTCCCTTTCTGTTTACACTCCTGGCGGATCCCATTCATGCGTTTTCCGAGTTTTTATAATATTATGCCTGTTATAGCAGCACCACGTCAACTACTGGAGAGTTTCTGTAATAAAATAAAACCGCCTGCCCTCGCGATTGAGGGAACAGGCGGCGTATTTAGAGATGGTTTTTACCGCTTCATTTTCTTAGTAAGTCATTAGCGAGAATACGTCGATTCCCTCTAGCTTCTCGCGACCCGTAAGATACGAAAGCTCGATTAGGAATGCCGCACCAACCACTTCGCCGCCAAGCTGGCGAATCAAATTAATCGAAGTAGCAATCGTACCGCCAGTTGCCAGCAAATCATCAGCAATCAATACGCGTTGGCCTGGCGTTATAGCATCCTTATGCATTGCGAGCTGATCCTTGCCATATTCCAAATCGTAAGCAGCCGTAATCGTCTCGCCTGGAAGCTTGCCGCTCTTGCGGATTGGAGCAAAGCCTACGCCAAGAGCTAATGCCAGCGGAGCGCCAACTACAAAGCCGCGCGCTTCAGGTCCAGCAATGATGTCGATTTTCATGTCCTGAACAGCGACGCGCATTTCTTCGATGGCAGCGCGGTAAGCTCCGCCGTCTTTCAGAAGCGTTGTAATATCTTTGAATCGGATTCCTGGAAGCGGGAAATCTGGAATTACCCGGATGTAATCTTTGAAGTTATATTGCGTGTTGGACACAAGAGGTCAACCCTTTCCATTTCAACTAATTTGTTTTAAATTTTATACGCTATACAGATAGTTGTGAAGCTTCAAATTGCTGTTTAGCCTCTCTATACCTGGCTGAAGCTGATAAATCTCGTTTTTGCGGCGACGCGGCTGCAATCATTTGTCCATTCTCGCGTTCAATGAACTGCAGCTCCTCGAACACACCCAGCATGAGCTCCACCGTCTCTAAGGATAAACCGCATTGCTCCGATAAGCGAGCGTTTAATCCTTCCAGCGGCGCCTGCCCAAGCTTCTTTAGCAGCTGATAGACTTTCCCGAAATGCTCGCGCTCCGGGAAATCCGCCGCTGCCGGATCAAAGTGGACATCATGCAGTTGAAGCTGCGGCTTGCGCTGTCCATTCCAAACGTTGACGGACAGCTCGCCGACCACATCGATTTTGCTGCCCGGCTTTAATTGATCCGCCAGCATGCCCATGCTGAAGCCAATACCATCCAATGCGCGGCGTCCGCTGCCTAGCGACAGCTTCAAGTGCTTCGATTCCTTGCCAATTGTACGCCGATCTGCAAGCTCAGTCCGATGGAATAACAGCCTAGGGGAAGGATTGCCCATCCCGAAAGGCTCCAGCTGCGAAAGCTCAGTAATCGTCTCAAGCGTTGCTTCGTTTACCGAGCATACGAGATCAACCGATGTTTTTGGAATCCAATCATCAGCGCTTAGCCATTCGGAAGCGAGTGCGCCAAGCCGTTCTTCGAGCGCAGCCAATCGATCGCGATGGAGGCTCATGCCCGCAGCAGCCTGATGACCGCCGTAATGATCGAGCAGCTCATCGCAGGCTGTAAGCGCCGCATGAAGGTCATAGCCCTCTATAGAACGCGCAGAGCCTTTACACATCCCTGTCTGCTCATCTATGCCAAGAATAATAACCGGCTTATAATTTCGTTCAAGCAGTTTCGAAGCTACGATACCGATGACGCCCACATTCCAGCCTTCGCCTGCCAGCACGATAACGGACGGCGAATCAGTCCCAGCCGCTTCAGCCTCCGCAACCTTTGTCTGCCACTGCTGCTCCGCTTCCTTCACGATACTCTCTACAACGCGCTGTCGTTCCTTATTTAAGCTGTCCAGCCCGATTGCAGCCAAAATCGCATTGTCGTAATCCTCGGTCGTGAGCAGCTCAACTGCCCGCTTCGCATGATCCAGCCTGCCGGCGGCATTGACGCGAGGCGCCATTCCGAAAGCTACGCTTGTTGCGGTTAGACCTTCCAGCTCGATGCCGCCTGCCTCCGCTAAAGCCCGGAAGCCTACTCTTGTATGGCTGCGCAGCCTCTCAAGACCATACCTCACTAGAATTCGATTCTCGTCCTTAAGCGGCATTAAATCGGCAATCGTTCCGAGGCAGACGATGTCAGCCCACTCCAGCGGCGGCCGCTCAAGCAAGGCATGCGCCAATTTGAATGCGACGCCAACGCCTGCAAGCCCTTTAAACGGGTAACCGCATCCCTCCTGCTTCGGATTAACGACTGCGCTCGCTTGCGGGATTTCCTCTGGAGGCTCATGGTGATCGGTTACGACGACGTCGATGCCAAGCTGCTTCGCATATTCAATTTCTTGAACAGCGCTTATGCCTGTATCGACCGTAACGATTAAACCGATTCCTTCCTCAGCCGCAAGCTCGATCGCTTTTTTGTTCAGTCCATAACCTTCCAACGCACGATGAGGAATATAGTAGTCAAAATTATATTGCAGAGAGCGAAATAAATGTACCAGTAATGAAGTGCTTGAGACGCCGTCCGCATCATAATCGCCATAAATCCGAATTTTCTCATTGCTCACAGCTGCCCTTTTAATCCGTTCGACAGCAGCCTTCATTCCTAGCAATAAATAAGGATCATGGAAGTGCTCCAGCCCGCCTCGCAAAAAACGTTCCGCTGCTTCGACGTCTTCGTAGCCGCGCTGCACGAGCAGCCTTGCAACAAGCGGCGGCACGCGAAGACTAGAAGCTAAACTTTTCGCTTTATCCTCATCGGTTAAAGACCATGGCGCTACAGCCCATCTTGTTTTCCTTTGAATCATGTTGCTTCCCCTCTCCTGCTGTTGGCAGTTCTTATTGCAGCAGTGTCGGCATCTGCTCCTGATTCGGATCATGATTGGACTTGTACGGATAACCAGGATCATAAGGCTCAACATAAATCGAAACATCCGTTACATGTATAAAACGTTTCATAACGAGCTGCTTTACCCGTTTCGCAATCTCATGACCCTCAAGAACAGAAATACGCGGATTAACGCTTATGACCATTTCTGCTATGACATAATGTCCATGTTCTCTCGCTCGCATCGATTGAACGGTGACGACTCCTTCAACGCGCTGGACCAGCTGCATCAGCTCATCAGGATTTTCATCCGAGACGCTGCCATTGCCGTCCTTGCGAATGAAGACGGTAGCCATTCTATAACCGTTGATTAAGACGATGACAGCAATGACGATCGCAGCAGCTGGATCAAAATAGTATAGAACCGGAATCGACAGCATTTTGCCGATGATGGCACCGCTTGTTCCTACCAAAGCAGCCGCCGAGCAATAAAGGCCGGTCAAGCGCTCCTTTGGAGGGAAAAACAGCTGCTGAACAATTAAAGACAGAGCAATCGCCGCGACCGCGCCCCAGTGAGGCGCGCTTGTCACGCCATTGGAAATATCCCGGATTGCGGATATACCGATTTCGAGCCCAATGATGAGCAGCACGACTGACAGCAAAATCGTAGTCGCGGCTTCTCCCCTCGTATCCTCAGCTTCCGATGGCGCATTTGGCTTTTCCATTTTGCGCTGCCGGCTTGCTCGTAAACCTGATATTGCAATAACACCCGCGGCAACCTCGGCTGCCGTTCGAAATGCATCCGCAAGCAGTGCCTTGCTTCCTGACAACCAACCTATTACGCCTTTAAATAGTGCCAGCAGCATGTTTCCCCATAAGCTGGCCCAGCTTGCGGACTCTGCTTTTGCATATCGCTGTGTGGTTGACATTTGTACCTCCTAAAGGTTTTGCGTTAGCAAAACCACTTCGTAAGCGTGTGCTTAGGTTTGCGAATGCAAACCTACTTCGTAAGCATGGAATGCTCTCCTATTACACTGTCGGTTTAACAGCGACCTTCGGCTTTTGCTTCCCTTTAAGAAGAAGCCACAGCGGGCTCGCGATACAAATCGATGAGTATGCTCCGCTTGTAAGACCGATAATTTTCGCAAGCGCGAACAGCTTGATTGATTCGCTTCCGAAAATGAACAAGCAAACCGCTACGACCAGCACCGCTAATACCGTATAAATATTACGCGCCATCGTTTGCCAAATACTTGCGTTAACCATCTCTGCAAGCTGATCGCGGTTTTTGAACTGACCGAAGCGAAGATTTTCGCGAATCCGGTCAAAAATAACGATTTTATCATTGATGGAGTAACCGATCGTCGTCAGCACCGCCGCGATAAACGGAAGATCCACTTCCAGTCGGAAAATCGAAAATAGTGCGACTACGACAAACGCATCATACAAAATCGCGATGTTCGCAGCCAGGGCAAACCGCCATTCAAAGCGGAACATGACATAGATCATGATCGCTACGCTTGCGATAAGAATCGCCCAAATCGTTTTGATTCCAAGCTCCTGTGCCATATCTGGCGATACGACGTTAACCTCTGCTGATACTTGGTCGCCGTATTTCGCTTTAAAGCCTTCTTGAATTTCAACGATTTTGGCTTGTGTAAGCACCTCGTCAAAACGAGCGGAAACACGTTCGTTTCCTGTACCGCCAACCGTAGGCGTAATGCCCTCGATTCCTGCTTTCACAATAATTTCTTTGGCATCCTGTTGCGTAATTTCCTTGCCTACCAATATATCCATATTCGTTCCAGCCTTGAAATCAACGCCGAAATTGAGACTAAAGAAAAGCAATGACAAAATGCCTAGCACCGTTAACGTGATTGAGAACAGAAAGAACTTGTTGCGGTTCCCAATAAAGTCATAACGTATTTTTGTATTAAAGTTCACGGATTTCTGCCTCCTTCACGCCGTAATAGCTTGGTTTTGTAAACAGATTGCTCTTAATGAGCAGCATAATCAACAATCTCGACAAGAAAATATTCGTGAGCATACTTACTAGAATACTGAAGATCATCGTCAGAGCAAAGCCGCGAATCGCGCCATTGCCGATGAAGTAAAGGACAGCACTCGCGATAATATTCGTAATGTTGGCATCCATAATCGTACGGAACGAGCTTTTCGAGCCTGACTTAAGCGAGGACAGCAAGCTTTTGCCGCTGCGAATCTCTTCTTTTATCCGCTCGTACATAATGATATTCGCATCGACCGCCATACCGATACCAAGTACAAAGGCCGCTATACCAGGCAAGGTCAAGGTAGCATTCATTAGATTGAATACAACGATCAAGAGCCACGTATACGTAATGACCGTAATGCCGGCAACAACGCCTGGAATACGGAACAGGATGATTAGGAATACCAAAATAATGACCGTACCGATAATGCCCGCTACAACTGTATCCTTCAAGGACGCAAGGCCAAGCTTGGCGCCTACGGATTGGGTATATTTTTCAGTTAGCTTGAGCGGCAATGAGCCCAGGTTGATCATATCAGCAAGCTCATTTGCTTTATCTATCGTGTAATCACCAGAGATCTGAGCAGATCCGCCGGAAATCGGAAAATTAACGTTCGGTCTGGACAGCTCTTTGTCATCGAGGTAAATAGCTAAATATTGGCCCGACAAGCGAGTCGTAATTTCTTCGAATTTTTGGGCATCCTTAAGCTCGATCGTAACGAACGGCTTGCTTAAGTTATCGTAACCGATCCCCGCGCCGTTTGGCTTAAAATCACTGCCATCAAGCTCGATTTTGTTGTCAGGACCACGGAACGTCAGGTTGATAGGCTTAGCAAGAATATCTCTTACTTCGCTTTCATTCTCAACTCCTGCTAGTCTCAGACGAATGCGGTTGGTGCCTTCAGTCGTAATTTCAGGCTCGACAATACCAAGCTCGTCAATCCTTTTTTCCAGACTTCTTGCTGTTTCTTTCAGTGACTCAGGCGTAACCGCCTGTCCGCCTTCAAGTGGCGAAGCTTCGTACAAAACCTCAAATCCACCTTTTAAATCAAGGCCTAGCCTTACGTCTTTTACTAGCGATGGGCTTGTCCAAGCGATAACGCCAAACATAATGACTACGATCGCAAGGAAGGCAATAATTCTCTTCCCGAACATACGTCTAAATCCCCCTTATGATCTCAATATGCCTATTATACAGACGCGGCAAAATCGAGTCAAAAAAAAAAGAAACCTATGTTTTAAAATTGGGTCCCTTTGTATGCGCTTATCGTCATGAAATTCATGAATTTCATAACCTTAAGAGATAAAATATCATTCACTAATTCGTGAAGCTCGGGTTGTCCCGTTTTATTGTATTTCTCGCTAACGCATTCCCAAACCTCTTGGCCTGTCACATGCTCATAGCCAATCAATTGAAATTCCTCCGCCTTGCTGTTGCATAGCTCCTCGATCATACGGCTTAACTCTTCGTCTGCCATGCTGCGCCTCCTAAAAGCTTGTCTAACCCATTTATTCGCTGCGTCTTTGCCATATTCCTGCCCGAATATATCGTAATTGGCAAAATGAATGACATCGAATCGGACATGCCGCGCATAAAGATGATAGTACCGGCCTGTCTCATAGCTTCGTCTTAAGCCGAGGCAGAAGCTAACCAGCTATTCCACGATAGAGAAGAGGGTAATCTTATTATGACGAAGCAAACCAAACAAACCTTTATTAAGGGAGCCATGATTTTGCTTGCCGCTGGCATTATTAACCGCCTGCTTGGCTTCGTGCCGCGCATCGCGCTTCCACGCATAATTGGAGCAGAAGGCGTCGGCTTATACCAGCTCAGCTATCCGTTTCTGACCGTTATGCTCACAATCATTACGGGCGGCATACCGCTAGCCGTTGCGAAATGGATTGCGGAAGCCGAATCACAGGGCGACTCCGCACGCGTAAAATACATTTTCCGAACGGCGATGGCACTTGTTACCACGCTTGGTATTTTGATGACAGCCGTAATGCTGCTATGCGCCCCGTGGATCATGAAGCATGTACTGCCGGATGCCCGCGTATACCGTACATATATGGTTATGACTCCTCTTCTGCTTATTATAGGCATTTCCTCGGTTTACCGTGGATACTTTCAAGGCAAACAAAACATGATACCTACCGCGGTATCCCAAACGGTTGAAACGATCCTTCGCATCATCGCATCGCTCTCTTTTGCTTATATGCTGCTTCCTCTTGGACTCGAATGGGCGGCTGCGGGCGCTATGCTGGGCGCTGTTGTCGGAGAGATCGGCGGCTTAGCCGTGCTTCTCTGGAAATATTACCGCGACAAATCACGAATGAATGAAGCTTCAAACCACCTTAATCCATCCACAGCCAAAAAAGAGCCCGTACTGCGCAGGCTGCTTGGCTTGTCGATTCCGGTAACGGGAAGCCGTATGGTTGGCTCCTTCTCCTATTTGCTTGAATCTATTCTTACCGCGCGAAGCTTGGCAGCTGCCGGTATCGCTACAGGCATCGCCACCGCGCAATACGGCGCTCTACAGGGGATGATCGTACCGCTCCTGCTTTTGCCGACTGCTTTAACTTACTCCCTTGCCGTATCGCTGGTCCCTTCTCTTTCGGAGGCTGCAGCAAATGGCGATAACGCCCTGATTCATAAGAGGCTTCACCAATCGTTGAGGCTTGCCCTTGTTTCGGGCGCTCCCTTCGTTGTCATCATGACATTATTCGCTGAGCCGATCTGCCGCATTCTTTATAATCACACGGAAATTGCGCCGATGCTTCAGCTCATAGCTCCAGTCGGCATATTTATTTATTTACAAGCGCCCCTCCAAGCCGCGCTTCAAGCGCTCAACAAACCAGGTACTGCCTTAATCAACACGTTGATCGGTGCCGTCGTCAAGCTGGTTCTTATCGTGCAGCTCGCATCAGATCCCGACTTCGGCATATACGGAGCATTAATCGCCATAAATGTGAACATCGTGCTCGTCACGGTTTTGCATGGCATTAGCGTTCTCCGATTTATCGGCTTTCACATGAAAATTATAGATTTTGTAAAGGTAGGCGCTGCGATGGTCATCATGGGGGCAGCAGCACGGTTTACGATGAATTGGCAGCCGCTGCCAGCAGAGTGGATCAATCTGATTCTTGCATGCGCAGCAAGCGTAATTGTGTATTTGCTGCTTATGGTATTGATGAAAATCATTGATCGCCATGACATGAAGCGTATTCCTTTATTCGGAGATTGGTTTAAATAAGCAAGGTTATGCTGAAAAAAGCGTTAAAGAAAGGGCAGCCCTCTCTTTAGCGCTTTTTTTGATCATACCTATCGACAAACAACTTCCCCTTATGGTCAATCGTGCAAAAGAATACGTCCTTGAAATCGGTAACGCCTTTCTCCTGCAGCACATTTTTCAGCCAAAATCTTGTTTTCTCCAGCTTTTCTAAATTTCCGTCTTGTACTTTGCCATCCATAATTAGCGGCACGGGCAAAATTTCGAATCGATATTTCGGTGGAATGATGCTCTTTTGATTGAAACTTACCAGCTTTTGATCCAATTTATCTTCATCATGATCGTCATTATTATTGTCTTCAGAAACATCGGAATTTTCTCTCGGAATGACAGACAGCTTGCCGCTTGTTTCCAAGATGGCGAATTCGACATCCGATACAGCACTGATTTTGTTCTCCCTCAGTTGAAGCATTAGATCATCCAGATTGTAGCGCTGCTTTCGCATAACGTCGCTATTTAATTTGCCCTTGTCAATAATGACGCTTGGCTTGCCATCAAACAACAGCCTAAGCTTCCTGCTTTTCATCGTCATGAATGCACTGATCACTTGAATGAGCAGCAAGACAACCATTGGCATAATGCCACTCCACATCGAACGTTCCATATCCTCGATTACGATGACGGCAATTTCCGCGATCATAACTGAAATAACCAGATCGAATACCGATAGCTTTCCGATTTCTCGTTTTCCCATAAACCGCATGATCAAAAACACGACGAAATAGATGATCACCGTCCGGATCAACAGGCTCCAAAATTCCACCGGAAACCGCCTCCTCGATTTTGTCATACGAGCTGATGTCAGCTGCGTTTGTCCGTACAGCTATTCTGACCTACGCCTATAGACATCATACTGAGTCAGCTTACACGAATATATGGCAATGGCTAGCCCATTCCCAATAAATAGTTATAAGTCCGCGTATTAGTTGTACTATTCCACTAAGCTTGACCATATGGTTAAGTAATACGTACCTTTTGTTGGGGGGATTTTGATGAGTTCGGTTAAACAAGCTCCTAAACCGCCATTAATTGCTTCACCTTTACTTGCCGGAGTGCTTTTCTCCATTATTTGGTTAGCAGTTGGCGCTTTGCTGCTCTCGCTGCTTTTGCATTTTACCGGTTTGAAAGAAAGCAGCTTGCCTACAAATGCATTAATTGTTCATGGCTTTGCATCGCTTGCGGGCGGCTTTACCTCTGGCCGGCGATCTGAGAGCAAGGGCTGGTACAACGGCGCATTGCTTGGCTTATTGTACGGCGCTATCGTCATCATTGTTAGTTTTCTTGCCTCAAATGCTTCGTTGTCGCTCCATAGCGCACTTCTCTTAGGGGCAACTCTCCTAGCAGGCGCTTTTGGCGGTATGATCGGAGTTAATATGAAGAAATAGGGAACAGCGCTTGTTTACGAAAATAATACAAAGAACGGCTGACATGCATGCATGTCAGCCGTTCTTTGGTGAAGTATATTACTCCGTTACTGCTGGTGCTGAGTTAATGATCGTGTTGATTGCGCTGCGCTCAAACGTCATTTTTGTTGTATCGTTTACACGAAGTACAACCGTATCATCGCTGAGCTCCACAACCGTACCGTGCAAACCACCAATTGTTGAAATTTTATCGCCTTTTTTCAATTGGTTAAGCATGGAAGTACGTTGCTTCTGTTTCTTCTGCTGCGGACGGATAAGTAAGAAATAAAACACCGCAAACATAAGCACAAACGGCCAAATCATTCCTAGAATATTACTTGAACCTGCTGCATCTGCTGCTACCATCGAAATCCCCCCTTTCAAAACCCTTTCTCATTATCGAACAGGCCATAGCTCGTGAAGAAGGAATCCCGGAAATCAAGCAGCCGGTCTTCCATAATCGCTTGCCGAACGTCCCGCATGAGTTGTAGCAAGAAATGCAAATTGTGATACGTGGTCAGCCTCATGCCGAAGGTCTCATCGGCTTTAATTAAATGCCGGATATAAGCCCGCGAGTAGTTCGTGCATGTATAGCAGGAGCACTCGGGATCTAATGGACCAAAATCTTCGGCGTATTTCGCATTTCGAATGACAAGTCTGCCTCGGCTCGTCATCGTTGTCCCATTCCGGGCAATTCGAGTAGGCAGAACGCAATCGAACATATCGATGCCGCGGATAGCGCCTTCAATTAGTGCGTCCGGTGAGCCGACTCCCATTAGATAACGCGGTTTATTCGCTGGCAAAATGGGAACCGTATAATCGAGTACATCATACATAAGATGCTTAGGCTCGCCTACACTCAGTCCACCAATAGCATACCCCGGGAAATCCATGGAAGTCAAATCGTTAGCGCTTTGAATGCGCAAATCTTTGTACATCCCCCCTTGAACGATTGCGAACAGCCCTTGATCATGAGGTCTTGCATGCGCTTTGAGGCAGCGCTCTGCCCATCTTGTCGTCCGCTCAAGCGACTTCTTCACATATTCATGCTCAGCTGGGAAAGGCGGGCATTCATCAAATGCCATCATAATATCCGATCCGAGCGCGTTTTGAATCTCCATTGCCACCTCAGGCGAGAGAAACTTCTTGTCGCCGTTCAGATGGGAGCGGAAATGAACGCCCTCTTCCGTAATTTTGCGCATTTCGCTTAGGCTGAACACCTGAAAGCCACCGCTATCGGTTAGAATTGGACGATCCCAGTTCATAAATTTATGCAGTCCGCCGGCATTCCGAACGATCTCATGACCTGGTCTCAGGAACAAATGATACGTATTGCTCAAAATAATATGAGCATCCATCACTTTAAGCTCTTCCGGGCTCATTGTTTTGACGGTAGCTTGCGTGCCTACCGGCATAAAGGTTGGCGTCTCGATGATGCCATGGGGAGTATGGACCCGCCCAAGCCGAGCGCCTGATTGCTTGCATTGTTTGATTAATTCATATTTTACAGCCACAATTCACGCTTCCTATTCCTAATTAGTAAATAAACATAGCATCGCCAAAGCTGAAAAAACGATAATCATGCGCTATCGCTTCCTCATAGGCTTTCATAACAGCATCACGTCCAGCCAGTGCGCTTACGAGCATAACAAGCGTTGACTTCGGCAAATGAAAATTGGTGAGAAGTGCATTAACGAGCTTAAACTCATAGCCCGGAAAAATAAAAATCGACGTCCAACCGCTGCAAGCTTCAATAGGATGTCCCTCAAAACGAGCCGCTACCGTCTCGAGTGTTCTCGAAGAGGTTGTTCCTACCGCAATAATACGTGCTCCGCGCTGTTTGGCTTCATTAATTATTGCGGCATTTTGCTCATTAAGCTCATAATACTCCGCATGCATCTCGTGATCCTCAACAAGCTCTACAGACATCGGACGGAAAGTGCCCAGTCCTACGTGAAGTGTAACATACGCTAACTTAACTCCCTTAGCTTGAAGCTTCTCAAGAAATTCATCCGTAAAATGCAAACCAGCAGTCGGCGCAGCAGCAGAGCCGGCATGCTTCGAGTAAACGGTCTGATATCGTTCTCTTTCCTCAAGCCGTTCCTTAATATAAGGCGGCAAGGGCATTTCGCCCAGACGGTCCAGCAGCTCTTGGAAGATGCCTTCGTACTCGAACCGTATCGTTCTTCCGCCCATCTCGCCTTCCTGCTCGATAACAGCACGCAGCAGCGGATTGCCTTCTCCATCGTCTCCGAAGGAAAGCGCAGTACCTAACTTTAAGCGTTTAGCCGGCTTGCCAAGAGCCTCCCAGCTATCGCCTTCGAGCTGCTTCAGCAGCAGCAGCTCAATCTTAGCTCCCGTGTCACTCTTTATGCCTGTCAAGCGTGCCGGAATAACTCGAGTATCATTTAATACGAGCACATCTCCCGCTTGTACATAATTTTCCAAATCGGTAAATTTGTTGTGCGTGATCTCCCCTGTCTGCTTATTAAGGGCAAGCAGTCTCGAGGCCGTTCTGTCCAATAGAGGCGTCTGCGCAATTAAGCGCTCCGGCAATTCAAAATCAAACCATTCTACGTTCATATCGATTCAATCATTCCTTAGCGATGGTTACATCTTTGTAATAGTATTTCAAAATATATTGATAGTCATACCCTTGCTGCGCTAGGCTTAAAGCGCCGTACTGCGATAAACCGACGCCATGACCGTTGCCAGACCCTACAAACCGGAAGGAAGGCTCCTTCGTTGCTGCCCGCATATGCCCGCTTCCATCAAGAATAAACAAATTGGCATCTGCCGCTTCTGACATCTTCCCGCCGGCGCTGATTGCATAGATTGGCGCAGTATCCGCAGGTTTATTGCGCGTTGCCGAGCTTGCTCCGAGCAAAGTTACTTTAGCCGTTTCCTCGATTTGGAATAGCGTGCTTGGCAGCGAGCCTTGCACGCCTAACGCGCCCCGGAAATCAATGGGATAGGTTACAGCGACCTTTTGTCCATTTGCCAAAACTTCCGTTGCACGTCCTGAAGCGCCGCGCTGGCTCACTTCCAACGTTTTTAGCGGACCGGAAACAGCGGCTTTCGCCTTCGCATTAATAACCGTCAGCATTTCTTGAGCGGTGTAAGGACCGCGTACCCATGTCATTGAATTGGATTCTACGCTTTTGTCCAGAACGACAACCTGTGTTCCGCTGTCAGCCTGTGCAATGACAGGTATGCTGTCTTGAATGAGCGGATGCTTGCGCACCTTTGTTCCATTCGTATTTACTTGCATGATGAGGCTGCCGGCAGCAGTCGATTGTCCGGTCTCATCAAGCAAATCCTCACGAATATAGCCAATTGTTCCGCTTGGGAGCACAACTCTATACCAGTTATATAAGCCAGCTTCTGACGAAGTATCCGGGCTCTTCGCTGCTTGCAGGTAAGGGACCGCATTGTTCCATATTTCTTTGGCATCTGCCGTCATTCCTCCGCCATTCGCTGAGAACAACGCTTCGATGACCTTCCCATTGTACAACGCGACTTCGCCTGCCGTCTCATCAACGGCTGCTATAGTTGTTGGACGCTCTGAGCCTACGCCATAGTAAGCTTGGCTTAAGGTCGTATCTACGACATGTGCGATTTGAAAGCCAAAGCCTTTATTTAATGCAAATGAGCGTGCTGCCACAGCTTGCGCCTTTAAAGCTTCGGCTGGCCAAGTAGGGTACATTTCAACGCCAACAACCGAATATAAATATTGCTCGAAGGGCAGCTCGTTTATAACAGCCATGCTTCCATTAAGGATGCTGAGCTCAAACACGCCTCGATAGCTGCGATTGCTTCTCTCCGTCAGCTTGATCGGGTCAGAGCCAGCTGGAGATACCGATATTTTCACATCGCTTCCTGCAAACGTATAGAGCTCTGAGCTGATCTGCGCTTGAGCGCTGACGGAATGGTCATTTCTTACCAGCAAATATGCAACCTGTGAATCTGCTTGCTTCAATGCTCCTCCGCCTGCTGCCTTTGCAGCAGCAGCCTTCACGATTTGCAGTTCCGCATCGCTCAAGGCAGCTCCTACCATAACCGAGTAGCTTGTCGCGCCAGCCTGCGCCGAGCGAACGGCTACGAATGCATCCAAGCCTACTGCCCCAAATCCGCTTGCAGCAGCCTGTGCAGCCTCCTTGCTGGCTAGCGGACCGGTTTCCAGGTGAAGCGGACCTTGCAGAAGTGACTTAAAGCCACCAGTCAGCTTAGAAAGCTCACCGTCGCCATTCCATTTCGTTTGAGCCGTTGTTGCCTCTGACACAGTCTTATATGTACCTTCGATTACTTGATAGACGATAGCTCCGTTTTTGGATAGCGATGTCAGGAAAGCTGCTCCTTTCAAAGCTTGCAGCCTTTTGTGCACGGCTAGCGCTGAGCCGAAATTTGGTGATTCAAATACTTTTACTTTAAAGCTGTCAGCTGTAAACCGAGCCGAAGCAGCTCCATCGACATTAAACCAATCATGAATGCCATCCGGCTGTCTTACACCAATTCTCATACCGCCAACTGACGAAAAAGTTGCTGCTGCAGTCGTATCGACATATTTCCCAGGCAATTGCATAAAAAAGGCTACGCGGATATTATCCAGCTTCGGCACCGCCGCCTGTGAAGGTGAACCCGTCCAAGCTGAAGCGAGCAAAAGAACCGCAACAGCCATAATGATGTAACGCTTGAAGGATGGTTTAATCGTCATGCTTGTTATTCTCCCCTCTGCTTTGCGGCAACTCGCACCCATTAATCGTACAGCTTTGCTCTGCTTTGCCAAACCATTCATATCTTCTAATTGCAATAAATCGATAAATTCGATCAGCTGCTCGTTTCATACCAGGTATTCGATAAAATGCAGACAGCCAGCGCAAGCCTTTAACCGTTCTTAAAATACGGACGACTCCGTCCGCACCAGCGAACAGCTCGCCTTGCTCATCGGCAACATGTATTTTTTCGTACAGCTCCGCGTACTTGAGCGGACCAATATGAGGGACAAGCTGCTGCGCCTGTCCTTCTGCTTCCAATTGCTGAATCTGCACATAATGCAGATCAGCCCTGGCATTCAGCTCCTTCAGCTTCGAAACGGAAGCAAGGCAAAGGTTGCACTGTCCGTCATAGATAACATATAGCCTCTCTGGCGCGCCATTTTCGGTGAGGCTCATAGACATCTACCTCCCGGGGATTGGAAGCCCTAAATGCCGATAAGCATTATCGGTAGCAATCCGTCCGCGCGGCGTGCGCTGCAAAAAGCCGATTTGCATGAGATAAGGCTCGTACACGTCTTCTATCGTTTGGCTTTCTTCACCGATTGTCGCTGCAATGGTATCAAGTCCGACTGGCCTGCCGGCAAAAGTGGTCATCATGGCTTGCAGCATTTTGAAATCGATATTGTCGAGGCCCATCGGATCGACCTGCAGCAGCTCAAGAGCAGATTGTGCGATGTCAAACGTAATGACACCATCACCGCGAACCTGAGCAAAATCACGCACCCGCTTGAGCAGCCGGTTGGCAATACGCGGAGTTCCGCGTGAACGCATCGCAATCTCCGAAGCAGCTTCCCCTACGATGCTGACATTCAAAATCTCCGCTGTTCTAGCGACGATAAAAGCAAGCTCATCCACCGTGTAAAACTCTAATCGGCTGACAACGCCGAAGCGATCGCGAAGCGGCGCAGACAATAAGCCTGCTCTAGTCGTTGCGCCTATTAAAGTGAACGGCGGCAAATCCAGTCTTACCGAACGTGCGCTTGGACCTTTGCCGATCATTATATCAAGCGCAAAGTCTTCCATCGCCGGATACAATACTTCCTCTACCGTGCGATGCAGACGATGAATCTCATCAATAAAAAGAACGTCGCCCTCCTGCAGGTTCGTCAGCAGCGCAGCCAAATCCCCCGGCCGTTCAATTGCCGGCCCGGATGTCGTGCGAAGACTGACTCCCAGCTCGTTGGCGATAATATTCGAAAGCGTCGTCTTGCCAAGCCCAGGCGGTCCATACAGAAGAACGTGGTCAAGTGATTCCTTGCGCAATTTTGCCGCTTCAATATAAATTTTCAAGTTTTCCTTGGCTTTCGATTGCCCGATATACTCGGCCAAATAGCGGGGACGCAAACTAAGCTCCACCGCTTGATCTTCCATCATTAGGTTGGCGGAAATGATTCTATCATCCATTTGTGTTCATCTCCCTCCGTTAGCCTTTAAACAACTGCTGCAAAGCCCGCTTCATCAAGGAATCGACCGTTTCCTCCGCCGTTACGCTGTTTTGAAGCCCATTCCATGCTATATCCAGCTCCGCAGCCGTGTAGCCGAGCGCGGCAAGGCCTTCACGCGCCTCCTGCCAAGCGGTGCCTGCACCTTGTCCCGAATGTCTGCTCGACGTAAGATCCAGCGCTACGCCTGCTGCCGTCAATAAACCGCCGTCGAGTCCGGCGCCGATCAGCTTGTCCTTCAAATCAAGAATCATCCGCTGCGCGGTTTTCTTCCCAATGCCGGGAAGCTTGATAAGGAACGCTATATTTTCCTGCTGTATCGCGGCAATGACCGCATCCGGCCTGCCGCCCGACAAAATGCCTAAAGCGACGCGCGGGCCTATCCCCGATACTTCGAGCAGCTTGCGGAACAAGGTCTGCTCCTCCCTCGTCTCGAAGCCGAACAACAAAATAGCGTCCTCGCGGACGTTATGGTGAATATAAACGGTGACTGGCTCTTCCTTTTTGGCAAATGCATAAGGATTAGGTGTGAATACGCGGTAGCCTGTATCTCTTACGTCCAGAACGATATACTCGGAGTCCAAATGGACGACAATGCCTCTTAAAAAATCGATCACGAACGATTCACCTCATTAATTTTCTGGGTCAGTACGACGGAATGAGCATGGCAGATGGCTACTGCAAGCGCATCGGCGACGTCATCCGGCTTGGGCACCGCCGAGAGCTTCAGAAACATTTTGACCATTTCCTGCACCTGCTTCTTCTCCGCTTTCCCGTACCCGACGACAGCCTGCTTCACCTGAAGCGGTGTATATTCGCCAATTGGCAATCCCCGTTGCGCAGCCGCCAAAATAATAGCGCCTCTAGCCTGCGCCACATCAAAAGCCGTCGTTACGTTCCGGTTAAAAAACAACTTCTCAACGCCAACGGTATCTGGTTTATATTTATCCATCAATGCACCCGCGGACTCGTAAACCTGCAGCAATCGCTGCTCGGGGGGCGTATGGGCTTCCGTCTGAATTGCTCCGTATTGCACGGGCGTAAGCTTGTGTCCGATCTTATCTATGAAGCCAAATCCAACGATTGCATAACCAGGGTCAATTCCAAGAACGCGCAAACGGCCATCTCCTAAAAAGTTTTGTGAAGTAAAACTTGCATCGTAAGTTAAGCTTAAAGTTTTGTGAAGTAAAACTTGCATCGTAAGCATAAGCTAAAAGTTTTGCAGGCAAAACTTGCTATCAGCATACTCTCTGAAAGTTGCTTCATCCATTATAGCAAAAGTTGGCCTGAATGAGAACGCGCGTTTGATATTTCAACTGATAGGCTTAAATCGAAAAGAGATCGCACAATAGCGTGCGATCTCTTTTTACGGCCAACCTGCTAATAAGCAGGCTTCATAACTTTTTGATTTTGCTCAATTGCAAAGTCGCTGTAGGTGGACAAAACGCTGTTGTATTCATCCATGTCGCTGATCCGAATCCCCTTCGCAAGCTGATCCAGCTTATCCTGCGGCAGACTGCTTTCCATATAGCGAACATCCAGCTGAAAGAAGGTACGAACGACTTTTTCCTTTTTGGGAACACCGTCAAAGAGCGTAAGATTGCCCTTCTTATCTACTCCCATATAAGCGTTGGCCTTGCAATACTCAGACATGTCCTCGATAGTTTGTTCAAAATAAACCGTGCTTTGCTCCTTATCGAGCACAGCTTTCCATTCCGGATGAGCCTGCAAGAGCTCTATGATTTGCTTGCTCATCATCCGGCCAAGCGGCTTCGACTCCTCACCGCACACATAAATCTGGTGCAGCTTGACAGAAATCGGCCCATCTTGACTCTTAAGTGTATTAACGATGCTGCTTTGATGCTCAGCTAGTTTTGGCGCTGCTAATGCGTTTTCGGTATCTAAGGCAAGTGAACCTGCAAATAAACTAAACAGGATTGCGCCTAGCGACCACATCGGACGGCGCTTGTTGCGAAGACGCTTCTTCAAGTTTTTCCAAAGGCTGAATTCTATCATGGGGAAGACCCCTTCATTATATTTTTTGATAGTATGCGCCAATGTTACTTAAATATTCAAAGTATCCTTCTATCCCAACTCCTGAGTCAAAAAAAGCAAAAAGCGCACCAAAGCCTAAACGGCTTCTGGTGCGCTTAATTTCATTTCTAAATCTTAACGATTGATCCATGGCTGATTGCCACGTTTATTTTTGTTTGGGCGAGACGCTACTGACCGGATTACCGCCTTTTTGCTGTTTTTCCGCGGCACAACCGCTTTTACTGCTTTTGGTGCTTCAGTATCCGCTTGCTTTGCTGCATGTTGATCTGACCGATCTCCCTTGCAGCCGCAGTCACCTTGATTCACATTGCCAACACCGGCTGTTTGCGGCCAATTTGGGTATTGCATATATGGCGCAGCATTTCCATAGCCATATCCGTAGTCAGGCTGCATATTCGCTGGCGACACTGCGCCATGACCATAACCGTAGCCATACTCCGGCTGCATGCTGGCTGGAGATACCCAGCCTTGATTTGGTTGAGAGGCTAACGGCGAAACCCAACCTTGGTTCGGCTGCGCCGACAACGGCATTATCCCTTGGTTCGGCTGTGCCGACAACGGCATTATCCCTTGGTTCGGCTGTGCCGAAAACGGCATTATTCCTTGGTTCGGCTGTGCCGACAACGGCATAATCCCTTGGTTCGGCTGTGCCGAAAACGGCATAATCCCTTGATTCGGCTGTGCCGAAAACGGCATTAAGCCTTGATTCGGCTGTGCCGACAACGGCATTATCCCTTGGTTTGGCTGTGCCGATATAGGCATTATTCCTTGATTCGGCTGTGCCGATAAAGGCGATACTCCTTGGTTCGGATGTGCCGATAATGGCATTATCCCTTGGTTCGGCTGAACCGCCATCGGAGCTACAAAGCCTTGGTTTGGAGACGCTGAAGTTCCTGCGAGCATCTGGCTATTTTCATGTTTACCCTCTTGAAGAGGGCTTACCATCGGTTGACCGTAACCCCATCCTGGTCCTCCGCTCATCGGCAGCGTTGAAGGCGATGGATAGCTTCCGACAAATACGGTTCCTGGTGGACAATCAAATGGCGCATCGTTGCCTTCACTTAGCGGACTTACCGTATTTTCAAATGGGACAGGCTGCTGCCAGTTGCCGTAGCCATGGCCGTGTCCGGTTTGTTCTCCCATCACCATTGGTTGACCGTAACCGTGACCCATCTGTGCAGGACTAACCATTGGGTGACCGTAGCCATGCCCCATTTGCGCCGAATTAACCATGGGCTGGCTATAGCCGTAACCGCCAAATTGAGGCTGCTGCGCAGCAGGGGATACCATCTCAGGCGCTTTAGGCAGATCATACAAGGACAATGCTTCAGTTGCCGGAATGCCATATTGCTTGAACAAGTCAACATTAGGCTTATATTCGGAGTGGATCGGTTTCAGCTTTTTCTCTACAGGCTTCTCGATCGGGAGTGCCTTTTTCGCCGGTTCAACTGCTGCCGCTTTAGGAGCAGGAAGAGGCGCTGGCGCTACCGGCTTCACGATAGGTGCCGTAGGCTTTTTCTCTTGAACAGGTGCCACTGGCGCTGGTGCTGCTGGTGCCGGCGCGACTGGAGCAACCGGTGCAATAGGAGCGGTCGGCGTCTTGCCCGTGATTGGACCTGTAGGCGTTTTCCCTAAAATAGGTGCCGTCGATAGCTTACCTACCCAGCCTTGAACGCCCTGCATGATAGAGGTTGGATGAAGAGCATTCATGCCGCCGGTATTTTGCGCTGCTACGTGTCCTCCGCTATGACCAGGGACTTCCTGCGTCGAATGGCCTACCTTAGGTATGTTTACAATTTCACCAGTGAGCAGCACATTCGGATTTTTAAGCTGTGGATTCGCTTTAATCATGTCTGCAAGCGGCACTCCCCAAGCTTTTGACAGCTTCCAAAGCGTATCTCCTTGCTTTACGATATGCTGGTGCATAATGTCCATTCCGCCTCCTGGTCCTCCTGCATGGCTTGACGGAATTTTCAGCTTCATGCCTACATCAATGGCGTCCGGATTCGAAATGCCCGGATTAAGCTTCAAAATCTCTTCCAGCGATACGTTATACTTTTGGCCGATAAAGTATAAGGATTCGCCCTTTTTCACAATATGGATTTTCACTCGCTGTTAACCTCCTGTCACGTTCTGAATAACATGGCACACTAATGCCTATTATCAATCCTTACATCCTATGCAGAACATGGGCAGGTGTCTCCTCTTTCACAAAAAAAATAGTAAAAAAGCCGAGCCCACCCTAAGAGTGAATTCGGCTTGCTTGAACGCCATCGATTAATCGAGCACTTTTATGCCGACAACAGAGACGCTTTTTCTATAACTCAGAGGCAAATGCGCCTTAATGGTTCCCTTTTAAGGTACTGTATTATGCTTCGCTGATCATTTCTTAAATTCCGAAAAGCTAGGATAGCTTCCCAGAACACGTACCTGACAGCCGATAGCCTGGATTTCTTGAATGGCTGAAGGCAGCAGCACCGTATCAAGCGCCATTTCGATATCAATAAAGAAATAGTAATTGCCGAGCTTTTTCTTCGTCGGACGCGACTCGATGCGGGATAAGTTGATTTTGCGCCATGCAAAAGCGGAAAGCACCTGGTGGAGCGCACCCGGATAGTCTTCAGGCAGCGTAATTAAAATGCTCGTTTTGATCTGATCGGATTGGCGAGCCGTGTATGGCTCCGTTCCAACCAGCAAAAAACGAGTGTAATTGTTATCGTGGTCGGTAATCTCGCTCGCGAGCACATCCAGCTTCTCATTTGCAGCCGCTGTCTTGGTGCCGATAGCCGCCCATCCGGCATTCGGGTTATTTTGCACGATTCTTACGCCTTCAGCTGTACTGCTTACATGCTCTGTAACGGCATGCGGCAAATGCGTGCGCAAAAACTGCAAACACTGCGCAATCGCAACGGGGTGGCTGATAACCTTCGTAATACGCGAGTAATCTATTTCTCCGTTATCGCCCAGCAGCTCCGACTCTCGTCCGATCAAATTTTGAATAGAGGGGTATACCCACTCCGCTTGAATCGGAATATCTACCTCATGCACGAGCCAATCCATATGCAAGCTCACGGAGCCTTCAATGGTATTCTCGATCGGAATGATGCTGTAATCGCTTATGCCATTAACCGTAGATAAGAACACATCGGAAATAAGCCGGTGATGCTTCCAATTAATTTCTTCCTCATGAAAAAAATGTCTAGCTGCCTCATCCGATACGGAGCCGGCAGGTAAAACGGCTATCGTCTTCATAGCTACATTTCTCCTTTGATTCTATCAGGAAGAGGGATAGCAGGCTGCTTCGAAATATCCTCAACCGTAACTTGCGGACCTTGCACGCATGGCGGCAGCCTAAGCGTCTTCGCCTCAATGCCCTCCTGCTTTAACGTTTCAAGCAAAAATTGCTCGAGCGGCTCGCTATTCGCCTTCTCGTCAACAAAGGCAATGAGCGTCGGTCCTGCCCCGCTCAGCGCAACGCCAAGCGCGCCATGTTCAACTGCGCGCTCCAAAATCGTCGTCATGCCGGGAATGAGCGCTGCACGGTAAGGCTGGTGCAGCCGATCCTTCATGGCATGACGGATCATGCCAAGCTCCCCGCTGGCAAGCGCCGCGACGAGCAGTGAGCTGCGGCCGACGTTGAACACAGCGTCAGCCATGCTGACCTGCGAAGGCAGCGCATGACGCGCTTTCTCCGTCGAAAGCTGAAAGGCCGGTATCGCAACGAGCGTAGAGAGGCTCTCATGCGGCTCAATGCGTATGTAATCAGCCCGCTCGCCATCCCAAGCGGAAGCGATGATGCCTCCGAACAATGATGCGCCCACATTGTCAGGATGCCCCTCCAATGCCGTAGCCATTTGGAACAGCTTGTCGTTTGTGAGCGGACTGCCGATCAAAGCATTAGCGGCAACCAGCGCGCCTACAATAGCCGACGCGCTGCTGCCGAGTCCGCGCGTAAGCGGAATATTGCTGTACATCGAGATCGAGAGCTCCGGTACTTGGACGCCCGCCTCCTTGAATACTAGCTGAGCAACCTTATAAACCAAATTTGATTTATCTTTCGGCAAACCCTTCATCTGATCGCCGTAAAATTGAAATTCCGTTTGATTCGAGATACTCATCTCAACCCATGCATACAGGGAGAGCGCCATTCCGAGCGTATCGAAGCCTGGTCCTAAATTGGCCGTACTTGCCGGTATTTTGACTATGACTCTACGATTATTCATCTTAGATTACCCTTCTACGCGGTAGACGCTCTTCACTTCGTGAACGACATCCAGCGTCTCGAATGTTTCAAGTACTCTCTGCATAGCTGCTTTATTCGCATCATGTGTAATGATAATAATTTCAACTTCCGGCTTCGACGGAGTCGGCTGCTGCAGCACAGACTCCAAGCTCACTTCAAAGTCTGCGAAAACTTGCGTAATGCGCGCAAGTACGCCGGCGCGATCCGCTACTTTAAGCAGCAAGAAATATTTAGAAGAGATTTGTTCGTCAGTCTTCAGCTTCTTCTCTTTGTAAGCAAGGCTTCCCTGCATGCCGTTAACGCCAAGCTTCAGGTTCTTCACTACGGCAACTAAATCGGAGACGATAGAGGTCGCTGTCGGAAGCTCGCCTGCGCCTGCACCATAAAACATTGTTTCGCCAACCGCTTCGCCGTAAACATATACCGCGTTAAATACGCCGTTAACCGACGCAATCGGATGCGTATGTTTTACCATCGTTGGCTGTACGCTAATGCTGATAAGATCATCCTGACGCTCTGCGATGCCAAGCAGCTTCACTACATAGCCAAGACGCTTCGCATATAATATATCCTCTTTGGTTATCGAAGAGATGCCTTGAACCGTAACATCCTCAAGCGCTACGTTGGCGCGGAAGCCGATTGTAGCAAGAATCGTCATTTTGCGAGCCGCATCAAGACCCTCGACATCCGATGTCGGATCGGATTCCGCATAGCCAAGCTCCTGAGCTTCCTTCAGCACATCTAGGTAAGAAGCGCCCTCTTGGCTCATTTTTGTCAAAATAAAGTTTGTTGTTCCGTTCACGATACCCATAATTTTATTGATACGGTCTGAGGAGAAGCCTTCAACGAGCGTACGGATAATCGGGATACCGCCTGCAACGCTTGCTTCATACATCACATCGCAGCGGTTCTCTTGCGCTTTCGCCAATATTTCAGGACCATGCAGCGCCATCAAATCCTTATTGGCCGTTACGACATGCTTGCCAAGGGATAGCGCCTCCAAAATATATTCCTTCGTTAACCCGATTCCGCCCATAACCTCAACGATCACGTCAATGTTGGGATGACGGATAATATCCCAGGCATCCTCTGTAAGCTTATCTGGATCGATTGAAATATTGCGTACTTTGCTCTTGTTCTGAACGAGCACCTTTTCAATGACGATTGGAGATCCAACTTGGCTTGCCAAATCCTCCTGATGCCCTTCAACGATGCGAACGACACCTGTACCTACTGTTCCAAGACCTAATAATCCAACTCTAATCGGCTTCATATATACCCTCCATTATCTATTCTGTTATCCTTGTCCGATGACCGACGCTTTGCGCACGCCAGGCAGGCTGCGAAGTATTTCGACCAGCGATGACAGTTCCCCGGAAAGCTGCGAAATATCGACTGAGATGACGACGTTAGCCAACCCTTGAAGCGGAATGGTCTGATTCATGGTCAGAACATTGCCTTCCAAGCCTGCCACCGTGCTGAGCACGTTCGAGAGCACGCCCGAGCGATGCTCCAAATCCATGGCGATCGTCGCTATGCGTTCACGCTCCAGCTCATTGAGTGCATAGACGCCATCTTTATACTTATAAAAAGCGCTTCGACTAAGCCCAGCGCGCTCAACCGCTTCATGAACGGTCGCCGCTTCGCCTCGGTTAAGCATCTCTTTTACTTGTATCGTCTTCATTATCGCTTCCGGTAAAATGTCCTCCCGAACGACATAATAGCGTTTACTCACTATTCGTCCTCCTCAAAAAGACAATTGTTCACCTATAGTGGACATTATAACGAAATATACCGTTTGGGGCAATAGGCAAAATAAGAAAAGACGGCTTTCGCCGTCTTCATTCCTGCATTTGTGATCTAGCCGTTTGGATTGTAATCGCTGCCCTCGAAGAATTCAAACGCGAAGTCGCCGATTTGTACCATATCGCCATCTTTTGCGCCCATTTTACGAAGCTCGGCATCGACTCCCATTTTGCGCATCGTACGTGCAAAGCGCATAACCGCATCGTAGGAGGTCAAATTCATCCGCTTCATATATTTATCGATTCCTTCGCTGACGATCACGTAAACTTCATCTTCCTTATGGATGGTGAAGGTCGTCTCTTCCCGTTTCTCATAAGTGTAAACCTTACGCTCAGCTACGTCCTTCACGTCTTCGATCTCAACCTGCTCGGATACCGTATCAAGCACATCGGCCGCCTTGTACAGAAGCTCCTGTATTCCCTGCTTCGTGAGCGAGGAAATAGGTAAAATTTCGTAATTGCGGTCGCCGCTCACTTCTGCAAGCTGCTGCTTGAACAGCTCAAGCTGCTCCTCGGAATCCGGCATGTCCATTTTGTTTGCAGCAATGATTTGTGGACGATCGGCAAGCTTCTCATTGTAGAGTACCAGCTCTTCGTTGATCTTCACCCAGTCTTCAAAAGGATCGCGTCCTTCGGAAGCGGACATATCGATAACATGGATAATAACCCGTGTCCGTTCAACGTGGCGAAGAAACTCATGCCCAAGCCCAACACCCTCATGCGCGCCTTCAATCAAGCCCGGCAAATCGGCCATTACGAAGCTTCGGCCATCCCCAACGTCTACAACGCCGAGATTTGGCGTAATCGTCGTGAAGTGATATGCGCCAATTTTGGGCTTAGCTCCTGAAACGACAGAAAGCAAGGTCGACTTACCTACGCTAGGAAAGCCTACTAGCCCAATATCCGCCATAACTTTAAGCTCAAGCACAACCCAGCGCTCTTGCCCTTCCTCGCCGTTCTCCGAAATGTACGGAGCAGGGTTGTTCTGCGTTGCGAAGCGGATGTTGCCTCTGCCGCCTCTGCCGCCTTTTGCGATGACAATCTGCTGTCCGTGGCGCGTCATATCTGCAATGATTTCCTGTGTATCATCATCAACGATTACCGTGCCCGGCGGAATGCGTACGATCGTATCCTCCGCACCCGCTCCGTGCATGCTCTTTACTTTTCCGCGCTCTCCGCGATTAGCCTTGAAATGCTTCTGATAGCGGAAATCCATCAATGTGCGGAGCCCTTCGTCCACTTGGAAAATCAAGTCGCCGCCGCGTCCGCCGTCGCCGCCTGCTGGACCGCCCTGCTCTACGTATTTCTCACGGCGAAACGAAACGATACCATCGCCTCCGTCGCCGCCTTTTACAAATATTTTCGCTTTGTCGACAAACATGTTGTGCCCCCGTTCATGCGCGCATTTCCGCCCTCAGCAGCACCTTTGCATAAGGCTGCTCGAAGTTGATCGGCTGCAATGGCGCGCCTTCCAACTGCTGTTGTATTTTTTGCTTCCATTGCTGCTCGTTCATTAGCTCGCCATCATAATAAAAGGCTGCATAGAGCGCTTCCTCATCCCTTGACAGCTCCAGCGTAAGAACGGCTGCATGACCATAGCCAGGCTTCGCCGCAAACCGATATGCGTTTATCGTATGAATGAGCGTTTCGGCTATTTGATCGGCATCCGCCGTAATTTCGTTTAAGTGAATATCGTCTTTAATAACGATTTGCAGCTCCAGTGAGTTGGATATCGTACGAAACGATTGAATATAACTAATCAAGGATGGTACGCCCAGCTTGGATATGCTGCTCTCCATAACCATCCGCTCACTTATTTTCTCCACATACTCAGCCGCTTTATCCAGCTTTTTTAGCCGAATGTAGCCAAACACGACTTGCAAATCGTTCATCCAGTCATGACGGTGATGATTGAGTGTCCGTATAGCAGAATTTTGCAGCGATTGAATCGTTCGCGCAGTCCGCTCCGCATGCTCTTTCCGTTCCGTTCGTACAAAGTAAGTCGCAACAGCTATAAGCCAAACGAGAAAGACAGCAGTTAACCACACTTTAGCGGGCCAAATAAGTACTGCGGCACTCGGCAATAAAATCGTTGCCGCCGCGTAATATTTCGCCATTGTTAAGCGTCCCATCGATTAAACCTACTTTCTTCGTATTTCCTAGCTTATCCAGTATAGCACGCACCGTCCTACGGTCACCAGCTTTGACATAAAAAAGACCCGGCCAAGCGATGCAGGCCGGGTCTTGGTGCATATATAAGGTTGTATTAAGCTTCTACTGCTGCAGCTACCGGAGCTTGAACAGCTGGATATACGCTCACTTTTTTGCGATCGCGTCCCCAACGTTCGAACTTCACTACGCCTTCTACTTTTGCATAAAGCGTATCGTCTTTCCCGATGCCTACGTTAGTACCTGGGTGAATTTTTGTTCCGCGTTGGCGAAACAAAATGCTTCCAGCGGATACGGTTTGACCGTCAGCACGTTTAGCGCCAAGGCGCTTCGACTGCGAGTCACGTCCGTTCTTTGTGGAACCAACACCTTTCTTCGAAGCGAAAAGCTGAAGATTCAGTTTCAACATAGTTATTCCCTCCTTCTCAAAGGTTTGTGAAGCAAACCTACTTGGAAGCATGAACATTAAGGGTTTTAAGCAAACCCACTTCGAAAGGCTACGCATTAAGAAGTTCATGAATAACGACATGCTTGCCGTATGATTTTGCGATAGTGTCAAGCATAACCGCCATCGATTCCAGCAGCAGCTGCATCCGGCCATCTGAAGCCTCGTCTGCAAGCGTCGGAATGTCCGACGACAGCCAGCCGTTCTTCATCTTAGCGGGGAGCTCTTCTCCTGCTAAAGCTTCGATCGCGTTGACGGTACCGACCGAAATGGCCGATACGCCCGCGCAAACGATATCTTTGCCGGGCTTCGCATATTTAGCATGTCCTTCGACTGCAAATGATACGATACGTCTGTCAGCGGCTCTCCGTACAAATGTAACGGTTATCATAGAAATTCCTCTTACGCTTGGATTTTCTCGATTGTTACTTTTGTGAACGGTTGACGATGACCTTGCTTACGACGATAGTTCTTTTTGGCTTTGTATTTGTAAACGATGATTTTTTGGCCTTTGCCTTGTTTCTCGACTTTGCCTGTTACTGTAGCGCCGGAAACAACCGGAGTTCCAGTTACAAGACCGTCACCTTTAGAAACCGCCAAAACACGATCAAACGTTACGCTCTCGCCTGCTTCAGAATCCAGTTTTTCGATGTAGATAACATCGCCTTCCTGAACTTTGTATTGCTTTCCGCCTGTTACGATGATTGCAAACATTGTTGGTGCACCTCCTTATTTTCGAAGACTCGCCTAATTCAGGTGGCCTGCAGCTTGCGCCGCAAACGCTTATGTACCCAATCGGAGCGGTACTTGTACGTCTCATTCCTTACGAGGTACGAGACACACACCCAAAGAGTGTACCACACTATGCAAGCTATATCAATTCCTCTACGAAGAAAAAATAAACTATTTCAGTGTTTCGCTCCGTTTGTTATGCGCTCCACAGCTCTCGCAGCGCTCCGTTAGTTGGCGGACGGCGTTCTCACGCGCTTTTTTTCGTGTCATCTCAATCAACCCTAGCTTAGTCCAGCCCAGGATCGTACATTTCGTTTGATCGTTGCGGCATTTCTCTGTCAGTCTTTGCATGACATGCTCGCGATGCTCTTCCTGCTCCATATCGATAAAATCAATAATAATAATGCCGCCGACATCTCTTACTCTAAGCAATCTCGCAATCTCGTCAGCCGCTTCCATATTCGTGCGAAATACGGTATCTTCTAAACCGGAGGTTCCCGTAAACTTACCCGTGTTCACATCGATGACCGTGAGCGCCTCCGTCTCTTCCCAAATGAGATAACCTCCGCTGACAAGCAGGATCTTGCGCTCGAATGCACGCGTTACTTGCTCTGACACAAGGTAAGCATCGAATAGAGATTGCCCTTTCTTCTGCTTATACGGCTTCAAACGCTCGCGAAGCTGAGGGGTCATCTCCTCAAGCAGCGCTGATACTTCCTCAAACCTAGCTTCGTCATCGATCCATATTTCATCCATGTCTATCGTCAGCGTGTCGCGAATGGCACGCCTCATAAGTCCAGCCTCTCGGTGCAGCTCGTACGGCGCATGAGCCTCTATGCTCCGTTCTTTAATGCCATGCCATATTTCGCGCAGCTGCGCCGCGTCGGCACATAAGGAACACTCGCTTTCCCCTCCAGCCGCGGTGCGCAAAATAATGCCTTCCTCCTGCTCCCTCAGCTTCTCGCCGATGCCGCGCAAGCGCATACGCTCGCCCTCCGTGCCGATTTTTTTGGAAACGCCGACATAATCGGCATTCGGCATATAGACGAGCCAGCGGCCAGGCAGCGTAAAGTGTGTCGTCACGCGGGCGCCCTTGCCCCCAAGCGGCTCCTTCATCACCTGAACGAGAAGCTCCTGACCCGGTTTGATCAGCTCCTGAATTTGCGGCTTTTGTGCGGGCTGTTTTTCCAAATGAGGATGAAGCAGCTCATCAATATACAAAAAAGCATTTTTGGATAGTCCGACATCAATGAATGCCGCCTGCATACCAGGCAGAACATTCACGACACGACCTTTATAGACATTGCCAACCAAACTGCTTGCTTTTGTTTTCTCCATAAAAAATTCAACTAAGCGGCCATCCTCCAGCACGGCTGTTTGCAACATCTCACCGTCTACGTGCATCAGCATTTGCTTCATTCCTGAATAATCACCTGCCAGTACGCTTTTCATCTATTTTAACTGAAAAGTTCCGACACTGCACGATTGGGATTATTTTCCGACAAGCAGCCTTCGACAATTTTCTGCTCCGGCAGCACTTTAACCTCATTGCTGGATGCCTCTACCATATAAATGAGATGGTATTGCTCCCTTCGGAACAGTCTGGCAACGGAGAGAATCGACTGCCTCCCATTGACGATAATCGGACTCGCAATATGCCCCCTCGTCATCGCTTGCACCGATACACGGTCGCGATACATCAGAAAGCGATAAAATAAAAAGGGAACGTTTCGATAGTACGTCCAATTGGTCATCAAGAGAAATAAGCCGACGATAAGGAGATTGAGCTGAATGCCGTCCTTATAGACAAGCAAAGGAAGCAGGGAGCCAATGAGCATGATTACGCTAAATAACAAGCTGATGCGGGCTGACCAGACGAGCATTTTGTAGTAATTGACGGTATAGCTTAAAGCGGCCTGCAGCAGCTTGCCGCCGTCAAGCGGATGAATAGGCAGCAGGTTGAATAAACCGATCATCAGATTCGCCTTCCACACATACTCCGCCCACCCTTGGTCCCATAGCCCAAGCTGTCCGCAGCCCCATGCAGCAAGCCCCATCCATACATTTTGCAAAGGACCCGCTATAGCTACGACAGCTTCCTCTTTTGCAGGAACGCCGCCAGCTTCCTCTACCTCCACTACCCCGCCAAAGGGAAGCAGCTTAACTTCTCGAACGGTCCAGCCGAAGCTAAGCGCCATGACAACATGGCCGATCTCATGCACCAGCACGAGCAAAAACAAAGTAAACAGCTCGGCAAAATAGCCCGTCATGACCGACCCAAGCATGATGATGACAAAGAGCGGATGGATCGACCATACAATGCCCTTCCATTTAATCAATCGGTATCACACCCACAGGATCGATGTACAGCTCGTTCTGCTTCACCGCAAAATAAAGCAAGCTCGGCTGCGTGCCTTCCGCCTTCAGCAGATTGCCAATCGGATCACCCGCTTCAACCCAGTCATTCACCTGCACGTCTGTCTTCCCAAGCAGCCCATAGATCGTCACGCGCTTATTCGCATGCTGTATGATGACCGTCGAGCCTTTCTCGTTCTGATCCGTTAACAGCAGTACTCTGCCCGTCTCCGCAGCTACGACCTGCTCTTCTGATTTCCCAGCCAGCTCTATGCCGTTCAGCAGCTCTGCAAAGGTACGCACTAGCGAGCCTCCTTGCAGAGGCGCCACGACGGGCAGCTTGACGGTGCCGTCCGCGCCGATTGCATCTGATGTCTTGTCCTCAAATATAGGGATAAAAGAAGGAGCGCCAGCGAAAGTTTCCTTATACCAAGCGGCGGCAGCGGCAAAATCGATCTCATCGGTAAGCGCCTGCTTCACCAATGCTTGTCCCTTAAGGGTATACTCCGTATCATATCGGAACATCGCCCATATCGTCCCAAACAACAATAAAGCAATGACAAACTTCGATTTCAGCTCTCTGCGAAAAGGATGCCTGTTCCGTACGTACCGCGGATCTATTTTATCGGTAAGATCAGGCCCTTTGACATAGCTTCTCTTATTGCCAAAGCCCTTGTCCTCATTCCAGCCTGCCCAAGGGTTTGGATTGGCCTTCCATACAACCTCGGGATCAAGCTCTATTTCTTCCCTATCGTCATGATCAAAATATACATGATTATAAGGGACATGCGCTGCGTGATCACTGTCCTTAATTGAATCTGCCGTCGATTGCCGATTTAGCAAGCTTTTCGTCTTCTGCTGTTTGACCTGCTTTTCCTTATCCTTCATTTGCATCTCCTGCTCCTCCCCCGCTTCCATCGTCGCTGCGACAGCTTGTTCTTTTATACATGAATATGTGGAGGATGAGACAAGTATGCGAGGATGATTTTCACCAAAAAAAAAGCCACCCTCATTCGGATGACTTTCGTCCTAGAAGCAGCTTATCGCTCGCTTTGCCTTTAATCGGCCAGCTCATATTTTTCTTGATGCGCTTTAATGCTGAATACGAGTCCGATAGACAGCATATTGAGCAGGAGAGACGTTCCTCCATAGCTGATAAATGGAAGCGTAATTCCTGTTATTGGCATAATTCCAATCATCATTCCGATGTTTTGGAACACCTGGAACACATACATGGACACAATTCCAATTACGATAAATGAGGCTCGCAAATCATAGCATTTGAAGGCTATGATGATCATGCGATAGATGAGCAGGAAATACAGCAGCAGCAGGATGGCCGCTCCTTGGAAGCCAAACTCCTCGCCTATGACGACAAAAATCGAGTCAGAGTAAGGATATGGGATAAAGCCGCGATTTTTCATATCGCCTTGCATATATCCATCGCCGTTTAAGCCGCCGGAGCCAATGGCAATTTGCGCATTTTCCGATTGATGCCTATCATTTGCCGTTGCTTCCTCCGGGTTGATAAACGTATTGATCCGCTTGTGCCAGTGTCCCATTTCATGATCTTTCAAGTAATCATAGATTTCCTGATTGAATGTATTGAATAATGAAACGAACAGAACCAAGCCTAGAACAACAACTCCAAGTCCAGTAACGACATGAGCGTACTTCACATTCCCGATCCACAGCATGCCTAGCACGATAACAAGGTAAATAATTGCATTTCCCAGATCAGGCTGAATCATTACGAGCATGAAAGGCAAAAAAGCGAATGCGGCTATAGGAAGCAAATCTTGCGTAAGCGTCAACCGATCCCCTTGGCGTCGTCCCATTAAATGGGCGATTCCGATGATGAGTATGATTTTGACGATTTCAGCCGGTTGAAACGACATGTTGCTTCCTAACTGGAACCAGCCTCTCGCGCCATTGATGACCGCGCCAAAAAAATAAACGAGAATCAGCATCGCAACGCCTATGCCGTATAGTACATACCAGCTTTTCAGCACAATTCTATAATCGAACAAGGTAGCTGCGATAGCGATAAAGAAACCAAGACCGTAATAGATGAGCTGTTTCGTATCAGACCCAGCGTACTTCGGAAAATTTGCAGTAGCGCTATGGATAACAATTGTGCTGATAATCATGAGGAATACTAGAATAATTAAAATTCCCCAGTCCAGCTTTTTTAATTTGTTAAGCAAGTTGTAATCATCCTATTCCAAGGAACTTGCGGAAACGCTTGAATGCTCCCGCCTTCTCATCGAGAAGCATGAGCGGAACCATGTCGCCGAGAATGCGGCGCGCAATGTTTCGGTAGGCGATAGCGGCGCGCGAAGCCGGATTCATAACCGTCGGCTCTCCGCTGTTTGCAGCAGAAATTACTTTTTCATCATCAGGCACGATCCCAACGAGATCAACAGCTAGTACTTGGCAAATTTCGTCGATATCGAGCATCTCGCCATTTTTCATCATATTTTGACGAATGCGATTTATGATAAGCTTGCTTGGGATTTTCTCCTGCTCAAGCAAACCAATGACACGGTCAGCATCACGCACAGCCGCATTCTCCGGTGTCGTAATGACGATAGCTCGGTCAGCGCCCGCAATCGCGTTGCGAAAGCCATGCTCGATTCCTGCAGGGCAGTCTATAATAACGTAGTCATGCTCTTTCTTGAGTTCCAAAATCATATTGCGAACCTGCTCAGGCGTAACGGAATCCTTATCCTTCGTCTGTGCAGCAGGGAGCATATACAGCTCATCGAAGCGCTTGTCCTTCACGAGCGCTTGATTCAAACGGCAGCGCCCTTCGGCAACGTCTACCAAATCATAAATGATCCGATTTTCCAATCCCATGACCACGTCTAGATTGCGTAGTCCAATATCTGTATCAACCATGCATACCTTCTTGCCAAGCAAAGCTAGCGCGGTACCCAGGTTCGCCGAGGTGGTCGTCTTACCGACGCCCCCTTTACCTGATGTCACAACAATCGCTTCTCCCATGTTCTACACTCCTTTAAACATTATAGGATTATGCCGTATGCGGAATAATTGCGCTAGCTTATCGATTTGCATTCGGCCTTCGCTTAAGAAGGCGAATTCCATTGATGCATCGCCGGTCATCCATTCCTCTGGCGGTCTGCTGATCACATCAGCAATGCGAAGCTGTGTAGGCCGCATGAGCGAAGTCGCAATGATTACATCGGTCCGCCCGCCTATTCCCGCATGTGCTGTTCCGCGCAAAGCTCCAAGCACATATATATCGCCCGTGCATAATAAAGTACCGCCTGGATTCAAATCGCCGATTAAAAGTAAATCGCCATCATGCTCATAGGTTTGACCTGAACGAATAATAGACGTGAGCACTTGCATGTTAGGCTGCTGCCCTTGGTGTGAATCGATCTTAGGCGCTTCGGATTCTACGGACTGTACCATTAAGTTCCCCTGCGACCTTATGACATTTTTGATACGATCCTTGTCGTCATCCGTTACTTGTCTCGAGCCCAGCTTCACCTGAACGTGAACAAGCGGTCCTGCGAGCAGCTGCTGATGCGTTTTTTCCAGCTTGTACTGCAATTCATCCAGCAGCGTCGCAAATTCACATTTATCGTCGAGAAGGAACACGAGACCTTCTTTTACGCCCTTAATTATAATATGCTGCTTATCGGTCAAGTTCGTCCCTCCCCAACCTAATGGATTCTTGCTCCCCCTAACAAATTCCTGCCTGTGCCATTATTTTATTCCTCATCCTTTTCCGATTTCACTTTAGACTGGCCTTCAAACAGCTTTCTGGCAGGCACGTAGCATGCGAGGGCAAACACCAGCTGAAGAAATAAACTAGGAAGGATGTGATCGATAAGTGCCCATGCGTAGCTCTCGTTCGTAATTCGAAACACTTTATAAATAAAATAAATGACGCTGTCATATAAGATGCACGCAAAGCCGATAACCGATATCGCCATCATGATTGTTGAACGGCGGCGTTCCAGCAGAACGCCCGTAAAATAACCCATCAACCCCATAACGAAAGCATTTATACCAAGCAAATGGCCAAAATAGACAACGTCCTGCAGCATGCCAAAGCTTGCTCCGAGCAAGAGCGCTAAATGTCGTCTGCTGTAGAGTCCTGAATAGATGACGATTACAAATACGAAGTGAGGAATGATCCGATGGCCGAAGCCAGCAGGAATGATCCATGGCATTAGGGCTCCCTCCAAGATGAACAGAAGAACCATAAGCAGGATGATTCGGTTCATGCTCATTGCTTGGCATCCTCCAATTCAGGAACTTGAACGACAAACACCTCAGTCAAATGGTCGAATTTGGCTGAGAGCTCAACCGATGCCGTATAGGTAAGCCCAAAATCGCCAAGCTGCTTCGATTCTACCGTACCGACTACGAGTCCTCTTGGATAAACATTTCCATTTCCAGATGTAATGACCGTATCCTGAAATTCCATCTTATCGGTCTCCGCGATTTTTGACATGACCGCTCTGGACGTTTCTTTGTTGTAGCTGCTTAAAATACCGAATGAGTCATCCTCTCGCCCCATTATCGTAACGGCGATGGAATTGAATGTTGGCGATGCCTCATCCAGCTCTGTAATCGGCGTTACTGCTGCCGTGTATGGCGTTACCGAGCTTACAAGTCCAACCAAACCATCTACGGTCGTTACTGCCATATTCGGCTTAATGCCGCTTTTGGATCCTAAATTAATCGTTAGCGTCCGATTGTTGGCATCATTGCTGACGGATATAACCTGAGCAATTAAATAATTATAATTATACATTTCCTTCTGCTGCTGCGTGAACTTAAGCTCATCCTTATACCTTTTATTATCATTCTCGATAAAGTTGTATTTGATCTTATCCCGAGCATAAGCAGCCGCTGTAATGCGGAGCTGCTCATTCTCCTCATAGATCGTGCGAAGATTGCTAATATCCTCAAAGAAGCCCGCTATAGAACCAGCGGGCTTGTAAAACCATTGCTGTACGTATGCTGTTGTATCCTTTAGAAACTTCTCCGGCCAAGACAATTCCTTGCGATCACTCAGTGAAAAGCCGATGACCGCTATAAACAAAATAAACCCGATCATAAGCATAAACATACGCTTATTTCGCATCAGCTTTAACAGCTCGATCACCTGCCCATTTCATATCCGTTTCCCCAATTAACGATTTCTAGCGTCTTGAACGAGATGAACTTCTTGCTTTGAACAAATGAATATTGTCCAATGAGCGGCCTGTGCCGATCGCCACGCAATCAAGCGGGTTATCCGCAACAATGACCGGCATGCCAGTCTCGCGCTGCAGCAGCTTGTCCAAGTTGCGAAGCAATGCGCCACCGCCAGTGAGGACGATTCCCCGATCAATAATATCAGCAGAAAGCTCCGGCGGGCATTTCTCCAGCGTTACTTTAACGGCGTCAACAATCGCATTAACCGTGTCTGCTAATGCTTCCGTAATTTCGTCAGAAGTGATCGCAAGCGTCTTAGGCAAGCCCGATACAAGATCGCGTCCGCGAATTTCGATCGTTTCTGGTTTATCAAACGGAAGCGCTGATCCGATTTCCATCTTCAGCTGCTCCGCTGTCCGCTCGCCAATCATGAGATTATATTGACGCTTTATATACTGGATAACCGCTTCGTCCATTTCATCGCCAGCTACTCGAATAGAGCGCGCGGTAACGATGCCGCCCAGCGAGATGACTGCAACCTCCGTCGTTCCGCCGCCGATATCCACAACCATGCTGCCTGTTGGCTCCCAAACGGGCAAATCAGCGCCAATAGCCGCTGCAAACGGTTCTTCAATCGTATAAGCTTCGCGAGCTCCTGCTTGCTTTGTCGCATCCTCTACCGCGCGTTTCTCAACCGCTGTAATGCCAGAAGGCACGCAAACCATAACATTAGGATGGCGCGGGAATAAAGAGCGCTGCTTTTGCGCTTGGCGAATAAAATATTTGATCATCGTTGCCGTCGTTTCGAAATCGGCGATAACGCCATCCTTCATGGGACGAACAGCACGAATGTTGCCTGGCGTTCTACCGATCATTTTTTTGGCTTGCTCGCCAACTGCTTCGATTGTTTTTGTATCCGTACGAAGGGCCACCACAGACGGCTCCCTTACTACAATCCCTTTTCCTTTGACGAACACAAGCGTATTCGCTGTTCCCAAGTCAATCCCCAAATCTTTCGAAAAACCACCAAACATGTTGTTGCTCCCTTCTAATTGCCGATCACTTTATTATATTACATATAGCCTTGTTCCTTCAAACTAACGAACCGTCCGTCTCCGATAACTAAATGGTCTAGCAATTCTATTCCGACTAGCTGTCCGGCTTCTGCCAAACGCTTCGTTAATGCAATGTCCTCTGGGCTTGGAGTGGGATCGCCGCTAGGGTGATTATGAACACAGATAATAGATGCGCTGCTGCGCTGAATGGCTGCACGAAATACTTCGCGAGGATGTACCAGCGACGCGTTAAGTGTTCCTACCGATAAGGTTTCGCGGGCAATAATATGATTTTTGGTGTTCAAAAACAAACATACGAAGTGCTCCTTCTTCAAATACCGGAGCTCCTCCATCACATAGTCCGCGGCATCCTGCGGCCTCTGAACGGTAACAATATCGCCGAGCCTGCTGCGAGTAATTCGTCGCCCTAGCTCGATGCCTGCGCGAAGCTGCAGCGCTTTGGCGGGGCCTATTCCTCTAATAGCCGTCAACTCTTCCATGCTCATGTCCATTAAATTACGCAAACTGCCGCATTGCTTGAGTATTGTGCCCGCCAGATGCACAGCGGATTGCCGCTGTGTGCCTGTTCGCAGCAGTATAGCAAGCAATTCAGCATGGCTAAGTGCTTCTGCCCCATATTTCATCATGCGCTCTCTTGGACGTTCCTCATGGGGGATTTCACGCAAAATCATAGATTGCTGCGATTCCATGTCCCAAACCCGCCTTTTTTTAAAAAATAAGGTTCAATCATATCCTGCCTAATTTTTGAAAAATAATCCGATCGAATATTTTGCGACCATGCCTAAAAAACAGCAATGTCATAAGAAGCCAGCATGTCCGATAGCAGAGACAGCGGTAAACCGACAACATTGAAGTAACAGCCCTCGATTTCATCAACAAGCGTTGATCCTAAGCCTTGAATGCCGTAAGAGCCTGCTTTGTCTCGCGGCTCGCCGGTAGCGACGTACCTTGCAATCTGCTCCTCGCTCAGCGGCTTCATCTTCACCTTGGTCATACGGTGTGCAATCTGTGCTTCCCCATTCGACGAGAGCACGCAGGCGATGCCTGTATAAACCTCATGGGCACGCCCCTGGAGCCTTCTCAGCATAGCCTTCGCTTCATCATCGTCAACTGGCTTGCCCAGCACATCGCCTTCAAGGACAACAATGGTGTCAGCGCCAATAATTAGAGACGCCTCGACTGATTGCTTTTGTTGCAGCAGGTTCAAAGCAGCATTCGCTTTGCGCAGACTGAGCTGTTCGACAACTTGCTCCGGCGACCAGCTGGCCTCAATCGTTTCATCCGTATCTGTAGACAAAATATAAACCGGCAAAGAAAGGTCCAGCGATGCGACCAGTTCCTTCCGGCGCGGTGACGAAGAGGCCAGCACAAGCTGGCTTATCGCTTCGTTGCGTGATAGTTTAGATTCCATAAAATAATTGCTGCGCTCCTTCGTACTTGTCTCCGTAATACTTGCTTCCTCGATCTACATTTTGCGGTACAGCCAAATCGCGAGAGCAGCTCCAATCAAACTGAACATACTAATTTGAAGATGCAGCGAAAGGTTGAAGCTGAGCACATATAGATCGATAGCTGGAGACCATGTTGCTTCAATCGGTTTCGTCAAAAAAGAGATGCCTGAGACTGGTGCCAGCCACCTCGACACCAACGCGCCGGCTAGCAAGCCAATTATGATAAAAATGAGAAGAAACCAGCCGTTTTTCTTCATCTTTCAACGCCTCTCGCCATGAAATGACATCTACGTCCATTATACGCATGAACCTATTCGTTTACAATGCGCTGATGGACTCAAACCATTCTTTTTGGGAAATGATCGCCTTCATAAGCTGCGTTTGCGTCGACCATAAATAGGCGCGAGAAGGCTTTTTATCGTACTCAACCATCGATTTTGCCGCCGTATTGATCGCTTGAATGACCTTATCGAGGTAGGTTTTCCCTGCCGCATCCTCTATACCTATTCGCATCGTTGCTGCATTTTTAGTCCATTTTTGATGCTCGGTCTGCCAGGATGCTGCCGCAGCTTCGCTAAGCGGAGACAATGTAGGCTGCTCCAGCTGCGCTATTGTCAATTCATCCAGCATTTGGACGATTTCTTCCGTCTTCGTGAAGAAAGTTTGCGCGGCAGCTTGCTCACCTTTAAAAGGCAATTTACTAGGAGCCGTTAAACTTACTTCCTTGATGTACAGATCCAGGTCAGCCATCTGCCCGCGGATCGTCTGTGCCTTGGCTCGATCACCGCCCATTCCAGCATATACGCGGTAATCAGCAGCGCTTGTCAGCGCCGCGCCAGCAAGTCCCTTCTCCGCCAGCTGAGCCAGTGCAGCGTCCTTGCCCTCCGTATTGCTGAAAACGCCAAACTGCAGCATAAAATACGTTTGATCCAGACCTTCAAGGCTAACCATCGCCGCATTCGGATCTGGTTTAGCAGCCGAGTTATTGTCGGTTGACGGCAGTGTGCCTTCCCCTTTATTGGTTGCATTCCCTGCTTTGCCCCCGCTTGCATCGCCGGTTATCTCATTGCCGGTTACTGGCAGCGTTTGCGGGGCTTCGTCTGATCCTCCAGGCCAAATGCTTACTCCTGTAAACAATGACAACAGCAAATAACCGAACAACGCTCCCGTAGCGAGCGCTGCCGCAACCGACAAAAACACATTAAACCAAGATGGCGTTCCTTCCTTGCGTTTCAATCGCGTATATTGCTGCTTATTTCTTCTAGGCTCGTCATATACGAGCTCGTCCTCGTAAGGTTGAATAGCCTCGTGAACCTCCGTTTTAAAATGGCTCTCCTCCATGTCAACATCATTTTCGTCCTCCTGTATTGGAGCCATCACGACAACCGGCTTTGACGCTTTTGGCTTTTCCTTCTTCAAGGAGGGCACTTGTGTAGGTGCAGTTGGAACAGGCTTCGTATCCGAATCTCTTATTAGCTGCTCCAAAGCGCTTATATCTTCTTGGAACGGGCTGTTCCAAGGGTTGATCTCGCTGCTGGCTTGCTGCTCCGTGTACGGATAAAGCGGTATAACGTTCTTTTTAGCCGGTTTATTGGCATTATAATCGTTCGTTTGGGAGGAAGCGCTATTCGATGAAGCCTCATAGTGCTCGTCCGTGCTGCGCTTTTCATTGTTAATAGACTGTCCATTGCGGTCAAAACGATAGGTGATTCGGTTTTTTTGATTCATATCATCCACTCCTTGTCCCGTTCTTCTAGTAATAATCTATGAGACTTTTAAGAGATTTAGACCGGGGTCGTAGCTTTTCGAACCCACCCAAACCCTCCCTTCCAAGGGAGGGCCCCAAGAGTTGCGCCCTCTGGACACCCGCAATTGGACTAACGTGGGAGCTTGAGGGACGCTTAATAACTGGGTTTGTTGTGGATCGCTTTCGTCCCTGCGGGACACGAAGAGTGAAGCAACTTACATCTATACACTTTATATAAGCGCTTTAGCTCTACAACACAGTCGCGCTTTCGTACATTGCACTTTGTGCAATAGAATCCTGACATGATAGCTGGAATACAATGCTACGCTGCAGTAAATACAGCAGAAATAGCTTCCTGGATGGAGTATCGAGGGATATTTCCGGATTCTGCTGCTGAAACTGCAACGTAGCAATGCGAATAGGCATTAATAGGATTTTACATTGCACAAAATGCAGTAGAAATTTGGGCACTAGCTCTATACGAGGAACAAAATCTAACAGGAGCATCCGCGTTCAAAAATAGTGTAGAAGTCGACTCGTCTATTCATTGTTTGTTGGCTCGGCGGATCGGGCTAATTAACATAACTATTGAGGATGCGTTTTTGTTGGAGCACTGTCTGTGACCTTGCAGAGCACGCAGATCGTTTGTAAACTTCTCGGACCATTTTTCGCGACTAACTCGGTTAGTGGGATGGCGTTTGTGAGCTGCGTTTCGCACACCAAACGCAAAAATACAAAATGCCCGTTGATTCCAAATATGGAACCAACGGGCATTTGCGCCTAGTGGGCTGCTTTCAACGATTTGGCCAGCGAATCCGCTACCTTCCAAATGTCGCCTGCACCCATCGTTATGACAAGATCGCCTGGGGCAACCCTTGCCGTCAAGTATTCAAGCACTTCCTCTTTCGTTGGAAAATACTTGGTGTTCGCGTTGCTGTTGCTCTTGATCAACTCAACCAGCTTATGCGAGTTTACTCCCTCGATTTCAAGCTCGCCAGCTGGTGAATAGATATCAGTTATAATCACCTGGTCAGCCTCGGGAAACGCGCGGCTAAACTGCTCGAACAAGAAAAACGTCCGCGTGTAGCGCTGCGGCTGGAATACCGCAATAATGCGTTTGCCCGTCGCTTTGGCTGCGCTGATCGTCGCTCTGATCTCCGTCGGATGATGGGCATAGTCGTCGATAACCAATATATCATTGACTTCACCAAGCACTTGGAAGCGACGTTTAGCGCCTCTAAAGGATTGAATCGCTACCGCGATTTTGTCGAAGGACAAGCCCGCTTCAAGGCAAGTAATGACGGTTGCCATAGCGTTATAAACATTATGAAGCCCTGGAACAGAAAGCTCCACATTTCCAAGCGCTTCTCCGTTATGCGTCATCGTGAAGGATACCTTGCGGTCTCCAAGCACGATATTATGAGCTTTATAGTCTGCCTCGCCGTCAATGCCATAGGTGACAAGCTGCGATGAATCGATATTGCCCTTATACACCTGAGGTATCAGTTCGTTAACCGTCTCGTCATCCGCGCAAACAATTGCCTTCCCGCCGTCTTTCACCTGCTGCAAAAATTGTACGTAGGCAGCCTTCAGCTTGCCGAAATCGCCGTCATAGTTTTCAAGATGATCCGGCTCGATATTCGTTACGATAGCTAGCGTTGGGTGATAGTGCAGGAACGACCCGTCACTCTCATCCGCTTCCGCAACGACATACTCGCCTTTACCCGCTTTGGCGTTGGTGCCTACATTAACGATCTCGCCGCCGATAATATAGGTAGGGTCCGCGTCGCAATTTTCCATAACAAGCGCGATCATGGAAGAGGTCGTCGTCTTGCCATGAGCGCCGGCGACTGCAATTCCTTTGCCTGCGTTCATCAATCTTGCCAACATTTGCGAACGATGCAAAACCGGAATGTTCAGCTCCTCTGCTGCCTTCCGTTCCACATTATCCTTAGAAAGCGCCGTCGAATAAACGACCAGATCCGCTCCCTTTACATTCTCCGGCTGATGACCGATATAAATGCTGGCACCATTTGCAGCAAGCTTCTCTGTTAATTCTTGACGCGCGACATCGGATCCAGTCACCTTATAGCCCATTTCCAGCATGACGCGGGCAATGGCACTCATTCCGTAACCGCCGATTCCGATGAAATGAACGTGTTCTGCCGTATTCAAAGACGGTTCACCAACCTTTTTCAGAATCCGAGTTATACAAGATGCGGGAGCGAACGTCAGCTATTAAATAAAGCGTACCTGTCACGACCCCAAGGTCTGTTTCCCCGGTTAACTGTTGTAGTTTTTGTAATGCATGTTGCCAATTCTGTTCGACTACCAGCTCGAAAGAATACTTATCAGGCTGTTCTTCCCGCATTTCTTGTACTAATTCAGCCAAAGCGGGAGCTTCTTTTTTCATCCGAAAATCAGGCTCGGTCACAATAATCGTATCCACTATTGGTAGTATATGCTTAAGAACATCCTGATGATTCTTATTCTCCAGCATACCCATCATAAGATGTAAACGATCATACTTATAGATGGTTTTTAATGCATCTGCAAGCGATTCCGCGCCTTCCGGATTGTGTGCGCCATCAATTAAAATCCGTGGCTCCTGTGAAACCATCTCCAGACGTCCCGGCCAAGCCGCAGCCCGCAGCCCTTCCGCCAAAACGTCGTCCTCGACCACAAGTGCATTGTATTGGCGCAGCACCTCAAGCGTCATGACCGCGACAGCCGCATTCGTGCGTTGATGTGCCCCATTAAGCGTGATCGTAAGTGGTTCGATGCTCCGGAACAAATTCGTAAAGGAGAAGGATTGCTCATCCTCGCGAACCGAAAGTGCCGTTTCGTGGAATTGCTCACCGAGTAAGTAAAGTGTGCTCTGCTTCTCAGCCGCAACTCTTTTAATAACTTCAATCGCTTCAGGCTGCGTTACCGCACTGACAACCGGAATGCCTGCTTTAATAATGCCGGCCTTCTCGCTTGCGACGGCAGCGATCGTGTCGCCAAGACGGTCCATATGATCATGGCCGATATTCGTAACGACAGAAACGACCGGATGTACGATATTCGTTACGTCAAGCCTTCCGCCAAGCCCGGTCTCCCAAACGACATAATCGGGATAAGTAACCTTTGCGTAAAAAAGAATGGCAAGCGCTGTAGATACCTCAAACATCGTCGGCGAACCAAGCTCTGTCTCTGCGATTTCTTCGACATGAGGCTTGAGATCATTTGCCAGCTTTAGAAGCGTCTCTTCTTCGATATCGACGCCGTTATATTGAAACCGATTCGTAAATTTCGTTATATACGGCGATGTAAAGGTTCCTACATCATATCCGGCGCGAAGCAATACGCTTGTTAAATAAGCGGAAGTTGACCCTTTGCCATTCGTTCCGGCAATATGAATAAACTTCAATCTGCGATGCGGATTGTCCAGCATCTCCATCAGCTTCTCGACCCGGTCAAGACCGGGGCGAATGCCGAATGGAATGAGCCCTGTAATCCAGTCTACCGCTTCTTTATAGGATTGCAGCGGCTCTCCGCGCCGCTGCTCAACATTATGCTCTGTCATACTATTCGAACCTTCTTCCGTTTTTGCAGCGTTATCCGCGCAATTCCGCAATTCTAGCCAGCACCTTATCGCGTTTGTCTGCATAATCGTTCATTTTGGCGCGTTCCTCGTCAATAACCTTAGCTGGCGCTTTCGCTACAAAGCCCTCATTGCCGAGCTTCTTCTCAACCCGCTCCACCTCGGTAGTTAAATGCTGATGTTCTTTCTCCAGCCTTGCAATTTCCTGCGCGATATCGATCAAGCCAGCAAGCGGCAAATAAAGCTCAGCTCCGGTTATGATAGCCGTCATTGCTTTGTCAGGCGCGCTGATATGCAAGCCCGTTTCAAGCATGGACGTGCCGCAGAATCGTTTGATGAATTCTTCGTTGCGCGATAAGATCGCTGCTTCCGCCTCGCCTGACGGCTTGATCAGCATTTCGATCTTTTTGCTCATCGGCACGTTTACTTCCGCACGGATATTGCGTACCGCACGAATCATTTCCATGAGCAGCTCCATCTCTTTGACAGCTTCAGGCGCTTCAAGCGCTGTGTCATATACCGGCCAATCGGCAAGAGTAATCGTCTCGCCCTCATGCGGCAAATGCTGCCAGATCTCTTCGCTGATATATGGCATGAATGGGTGGATCAGACGCTGCGTCCGGTCCAGCACATAAGCCAGTACGGATTGCGTAGCCTTTTTCGCTGCTTCATCCGTATTGTATAGGCTAAGCTTTGCGAACTCGATGTACCAGTCGCATAGATCATCCCAAATGAAGTTATTTAATAAACGTCCGGTTTCACCGAACTCGTAGCTGTCGATTAGACGGGTTACATCGCGAACCGTTTCATTTAAACGGTGCAAAATCCAGCGATCCGCCGTACCCAAGCTAACGGTAATATCGATGTCCTTCGCTTCCACGCCTTCCAAATTCATAAGCGCAAAGCGCGATGCATTCCAAATTTTGTTCGCGAAGTTGCGTGCCTGCTCTACCTTCTCAAAGCGGAAGCGCAAATCCTGTCCAGGCGTGCTGCTAGTAGAGATCATATAACGCATAGCATCTGCGCCGTATTTCTCAATCACTTCAAGCGGATCGACGCCGTTGCCCTTCGACTTGGACATTTTTTGTCCTTCGGAGTCGCGAACAAGGCCATGGATCAGTACATCCTTAAATGGTGACTGCTCCGTAAACTCAAGCGCCGTAAAGATCATCCGCGCAACCCAGAAGTAAATGATATCGTAGCCCGTAACGAGCACGTCCGTCGGATAAAAACGCTTCAGGTCCTCGGTTTGATCCGGCCAGCCGAGCGTTGAGAACGGCCATAGCGCGGAGCTGAACCAAGTATCGAGTACATCATTGTCTTGGCTCAGGTTGTCTCCCGCCATATCCTCGCGGGATACATGCATCTCGCCTGTCGCCTCGTCATACCATGCCGGAATCCGGTGGCCCCACCAAAGCTGCCTGGAAATACACCAGTCGCGTACGTTCTCGATCCAATGCAAATAAATTTTCTCGAACCGCTCCGGCACGAAGTTAACGCCTTTGCCTGCCTTCTGCGCCGCAATTGCCGCTTCAGCAAGCGGCTTCATCGCAACGAACCATTGCGTAGACAGGTATGGCTCTACAACAGCGCCGCTGCGCTCGCTATGCCCTACTTGATGAACATGATCCTCTATTTGAATGCAAACGCCTTGCTCTTGCAAATCCTTCACTAGCTGTTTGCGGCAGTCAAAGCGATCGAGGCCTTGATAAGGACCTGCTTCAGCATTCATCGTGCCTGTCTCGTCCATGACGATAATTTGCGGCAGGCTGTGACGCTCGCCAACCTCGAAGTCGTTCGGATCATGCGCCGGCGTTATTTTCACAGCGCCTGACCCAAACTCCTTATCCACGTATTCATCCGCAATGATCGGAATTTCGCGGCCGACAATCGGAAGCACAATCAGTTGACCGATCAGATGCTTATAGCGATCATCCTCGGGATGAACAGCTACCGCTGAATCGCCCAGCATCGTCTCTGGACGAGTCGTTGCTACCGTTATGAAGCCGGAGCCGTCCTTGAGCGGATATTGCAAATGGTACAAATGACCGTTAACTTCTTTATGCTCTACCTCGATATCGGATAGCGCTGTGCGTGCGGCTGGATCCCAGTTAATGATCTTTTTGCCGCGGTAGATAAGCCCCTTCTCATAGAGACGGACAAATACTTCGCGAACAGCTTTGGATAGCCCTTCATCGAGCGTGAACCGCTCTCTCGAATAATCAAGAGAAAGACCCATTTTCGCCCATTGCTCGCGAATGGTATTCGCATACTCTTCCTTCCACTCCCATACCTTCTCGAGGAAAGCTTCCCGTCCCAGGTCGTAGCGGGAGATCCCTTGCTCGCGCAGCTTTTGCTCTACTCTTGTCTGAGTTGCAATACCCGCATGGTCCGACCCTGGGAGCCAAAGCGCATCGTAGCCCTGCATACGTTTCGTTCTGATCAAAATATCCTGCAGCGTAAAATCTAACGCATGCCCGATATGAAGCATTCCAGTCACGTTTGGAGGCGGGATAACAATTGTATACGGCTTTGCGTCCGGGCGTTTGCCTGCCTCGAAAAATTGGCCCTGCATCCAGTAATCGTACCATTTCTGCTCGGCTGCCTTCGGATCATAGGTTGTCGGCATTGCAGTTGTCGTTTGATTTTCTGACATTCGTTCCATCCTCCATAAATCGATCTACAAAAACAAAAAAACCTTCCGCCCTTATCATAAAGGACGAAAGGTTTAGCTTCCGTGGTACCACCTTCGTTCCATGCGAACAAAATCCGCATGACACTCAAACAGATAACGGCTGCGGCCGGCCTGACTTCGGTAGAGCACAGGTTGCTCTAGCTTGACTCAGGCAACTCCGGGGCGACTCGTAGCAGTCACTTCCTGCAGAACCTCTCAGCGTAACGGTTCCACTCTCTGAAGGCTTTGCTGCGTACTATTCCCCTTCAACGTCGTTATAACGCATATATGTTTAATCATACCTTTGTTGTACCTCTGAGTCAACCAAACTCGCATAACAAAAGCCCCTGTTGCTCAAAATAATGAGCAATAGGGGCTTTTGTGTAATAATTAACCATCATGGAATGTAGATTAGTTGTCCTTCGGTCACGCTGGAATCATCCAAGCGGTTATAAATGATAATTTCTCTTGGGTTCAAGCTGTAACGCGAGGCAATAACCTCAAGCGTCTCATCCCTCTGCACGATGCACATCCGAATCTTACGGAACTCCGTATCCTCCGAACGTTTGCCGAGAAATAAGTTTTTCCATTCGATCTCATCGCCCGACGCTTGTACTCTTGCAACCTCATCCGCTCGCTGCTGAGCGACAACCTCCTCAGCTGCCTGACGGGCTGCTTGCTCTCGCCTGCTAGTCTGAAGCAGCGTAAGAATGCCCACATCAGGCGGCGATCCGCTTCCATCCTGAGGCTGTGGCTGCTTGCCTCCGACCGCGATGCGCAGCTCCGGTTTTTCCTGCTCGGGATCTTGCCTCTGCTGCGGCAGTGCATCTGGAATGATAAAAGGCGGCTCCTGTGCTTCAAACTCACTGCGTTCCTGCTCTAAAGCAGGCTGCGCGCTCAGGAACGGCGATTGCTCCTGCTCAGCGCTAGTTGGGAAATTCGCATATGATTCGGAATTCGCGAGCCAGCCCTCATGACTCGTTTGCTGGGAGGATAACGTGATTTCCCGCTCGTCCTCTTGGAATTCCTCCGGTACTTCTGCTTGCTGCGCTGAGCTTGGGAACAGCTGCGAGGACGACCATCCGGTATCATACGATGCCGATGAGATCAAAACCGCAGGCTCCGATTCATTCGTTTCATTCGATGCAATCGAGTCATCCGATCCATCCGACACTTCCGGCCGCTGCTGGAATGAGAACTCCTCTTGCGCAGCAAAATCATTTTGCTCCGGTATGTACGGCTGCTCGTTTGCAGGATATTGGCTGTTTAAAAACTCAATGGCGCGTTCCTCGAAAGCTTCCCTCTGATGGACAACCGTGAACGGCTCTTCCCGCCAGAGTTCCTCTTGCTCCTGTACAGGCTGAGCGGAAATGCCTCTTAGAGAAAGGACACCTGTAATGTTTAATGTGCGGGCAGACAATAAGTCGACATCAAAATTATCGATTTCAATCGAAATATCGTCCAGCCGAGATATGCGATTCATCGGCAGCGTTATTTCGACGGGTATCCAGTGCTCAAGCGTCAACGAATTTTCGGAATCATTTTGACTCCTATAAATTCCGCTCAGAAGCAGCTGCCCTCGAAGTACGGCGTGATCCCCCTGATCGATGACCTGGATACGGGGAACAAGCTCAATCTCCTCCAGCTCGTCAATTGCCGCTACATCATCGGGCAAATGGACGCGCTCATACACGTCAAAGCGTAATCCGTTCGTTTGATCCGACACGCCTAAGTCCTCCCCTCTCATACTGAATGCTTGGGCTAACGTTACATTCACTACTTATCTATATGGGATGTTAGGCAGGAGCATGACTATCTTTTTGAACGGGAATGTATGTTTTCCGAAAGCTGTACGAGCCACTGCGGCCAAGGGGCGACCGCTTCAACGGGCGAATCGGTCCAAGGATGAGGAAAAACTAGCTTTTCCCCATGAAGCGCTTGATGCCCAAGCATACGCGCATCGCCTCCGTACAAGCCGTCCCCTACGAGCGAATGGCCGATATAGCTCAGATGAACGCGTATTTGATGGGTTCTGCCAGTCTCCAGCTTCACACGAAGAAGCGACAGCTGCGAGCTTGCATCAATCGTCTCGTAGTGTGTAATCGCTTGCTCGCCGCTCACTGATACGCGCCGTTTCGCTTTGGTGTGGCGGTCCTTCCCAATTGGAAGATTGATCGTTCCGGACGGCTTGGCCAATCGTCCATGCACAACTGCAATATAATGCCTGTCTATCGCCTTGGCGCGCATAGCCTCATCCAGCTCCCACTGAGCCAAATCATTTTTGGCATAAAGCACAGGACCCGAAGTATCATCATCGAGTCTATGGATGTGCCGGACGGTGAGCGGATCACCCTGGCTCAGTAAATGTCTAGCCGCTGCCTCATCAAGCGTGCCGGTTTGCCCAGCAAACGCTTCATGCACGGCCATTCCCGCAGGCTTGTGGAGCACCAAGCAAAAATCATCCTCGTAAATAACGGCAGGCGCCTCCAAATGGGACGGCATAGTAGCTTTGCGATAAAGCGAATCCTCCTTCGGGTCAATAGCCGGAAAAGCCAACAGCTGAAGCTTATCCCCGTTCCACTGGATGCCGCCAATTGAAAATAGCCTGTTGATCCACTTCTGCGGAAAAAAAGAACGGGCCAGCAGCCACTGCCGCACGACATGCGGATGGCTGCCAGCCCGCGGCTGTGCAAGCTCCGGCGTATTGGCCGGATCTTTTTCCGAATCGGGATCAACGGCTGCGGAAGCGGACCCTACGCCTAAAGCTTGCCAATCCAGCTCCAGCCACTGCCCGTTCCGCTTTACTTGCCCATTGATCATCATATTTTCCTCCTACAGACGGCTAAACGCAATTTCATGCGCTTCGATTGTTGCGTCAATATCCTCATTCGTATGAACCGCGGAGACGAACATTCCCTCAAACTGGGAAGGTGCCACGCTTACTCCTAAATCAAGCATTGACGCAAAATATTTCTTGAACCGTTCCAGATCGGATGTTTTGGCGGTTTCGTAGTTAATGACAAAGTTATCTGTAAAGAATGGACAAACCATTGACCCTACCCGGTTGATCGTGCTTGCGATACCGTGTTTGCGGGCATTCGCTTCAAAGCCCAGCTGCAGTCTGACAGCTTGGCGCTCGAGCTGCTCATAAACCTCCGGCGTAAGCAGCTTCAGCGTCGTGTAGCCTGCGGCCATTGCAAGCGGATTGCCTGACAGCGTTCCAGCTTGATAAATCGGTCCGCTTGGCGCAATCAGCTCCATGAGCTCTCGCTTGCCGCCATATGCGCCAACCGGCAGTCCGCCGCCGATGACTTTGCCGAAGCATGTAAGATCCGGCTTGATGTCATAAAGCCCCTGCGCACAGCTGTAGCCCACGCGGAAGCCCGTCATAACCTCGTCAAAAATAAGGACAGTGCCGTACTGCGTCGTCACATCGCGAAGTCCTTGCAAAAACCCGGGAAGCGGCGGTACGACACCCATATTGCCGGCAACCGGCTCAACGATGACGCATGCGATTTCCTCGCCGAACTTCTCGAACGCAAGCTTCACGGATTCAATATCGTTATAAGGCACCGTAATGGTGTGTGTGGCCACATGCTCAGGCACGCCTGGGCTGTCAGGCAAGCCAAGCGTAGCTACGCCAGAGCCTGCTTTGATCAGCAAGCTGTCGGCATGGCCATGGTACGAGCCCTCGAATTTCAAAATTTTGTTGCGCTTCGTGTATCCCCGTGCAAGGCGCAAGGCGCTCATCGTCGCTTCCGTACCGGAGTTCACCATGCGGACGATATCAACCGAAGGAACGCGCTCGCAGACAAGCTCCGCCATCAACGTTTCCAGCTCGGTTGGGGCGCCAAAGCTCGTCCCTTTCTCCGCCGTCCGCTTAATCGCCTCAATGACCTCGGGATGGGCATGTCCCATAATGAGCGGGCCCCATGAAGCTACGTAATCAATATAGCTGTTGCCGTCGATATCATAAATGCGGCTGCCTTCTCCCCGCTCCATATATACAGGATTTAAGCCAACCGATTTGAACGCTCTAACCGGACTGTTCACTCCGCCTGGTATGACCTGCTTCGCTCTCGCGAAAGCAGCTACCGAGCGTGCGTCATTTCTAACGTTCGACTGATCACTCATCTGCTTACCCCTCTCCTCTTAACCAACGAGCCGCATCCTTTGCGTGGTACGTGATAATAAGATCAGCGCCTGCGCGCTTCATTCCCGTTAAGGTTTCAAGCACGATCGCTTGCTCATTAATCCAACCATTGGCAGCAGCAGCCTTCACCATCGAGTATTCGGCGCTTACGTTATACGCGGCTACCGGCAGGTTGTACTTATCCTTCAGCAAGCGGAGAATGTCTAGATAAGAAAGCGCTGGCTTCACCATAAGCATATCAGCGCCCTCGGCAATGTCCGATTCCGCTTCGCGCAGCGCCTCGCGTACATTTGCAGGGTCCATTTGATAAGTCTTCCGGTCACCGAATTGCGGCGCGGAATGAACCGCATCACGGAATGGGCCGTAATAGGCAGAGGCAAATTTCACGGAGTACGAAAGGATAGGAATATCGCTATAGCCAGCATCGTCCAGCCCTTCGCGAATGGCAATGACGAAGCCGTCCATCATATTTGACGGCGCGATAACGTCTGCTCCTGCCTCCGCTTGCGACACAGCCGTTTGTACAAGCAAATCCAAGGAGGAATCGTTATCGATCTCTGCAACGCCTGTACCCTCATGGACATGCACGACGCCGCAATGACCGTGATCGGTGAATTGGCATAGGCAGGTATCTGCAATGACAACAAGCTCTGGCGCCCATTCCTTAACGGCTCGAATTGCCTGCTGTACGATACCGTTCGCGTCATATGCCGAAGTACCGATCGCATCCTTAGTCTCAGGAATTCCGAATAAAAGCACCGACTTGATGCCCAGCGAAACGACCTCGCGAATTTCTTGCTCCAGAAGATCCATGGATAAATGATAGATACCCGGCATCGACGGAATTTCATTTCTTACATTTTGGCCATGTGTAACGAAGATCGGATATATAAAATCATTTACGCTTAGAACCGTTTCCCTTACCATGCTCCGAAGAGCGGCCGTTCTGCGCAATCTGCGATTTCTAACTTGTGGAAAAATCATAGCTAATCATTCCTTCCTCACTATGGTTGCTTGTTGCTTTGCTTATAATCGGCAATGGCCTGAAGCAAGCCGGCCAGCGTCGAATCCTCCGGCTCAATGGCGACCTTCAAGCCCGCATCAATTGCCGTCTGCGTTGTAATCGGACCAATGCTCGCAATCGGAATATCCGACAGCAGCTCCACTGGATTTGGCACACCTTTGCGCCTTAATACTTCCAGCAGGTTCGTCACGGTTGACGAGCTCGTGAACGTGATCAAATGAATCTCCTTCTCGCGAATCCATTCAAGCGCCAGCTCGTCCTGCTGATCCGCAAGCACCGTCTCGTACACATCTATTTCCGTTGGCAGCAGCCCCATAGCCTTCAGCTCGCGCGGCAGTACTTCCCGCGCAAGATCGCCTCGCGGCAGCAGCACGCGCTCGCCAGCTATTAGCTGCGGAGAGAGCTGCTCCAGCAGTCCTTCCGCATGGAACTTCGCAGGCAGCTCCTCTACCACTAAGCCTCGCTTTACGAGCGCCTCTGCCGTCTTAGGACCGACCGCTGCGATTTTGGCGCCAAAAAATCTTCTCATATCAATTCGGAATTTACGAAGCCAGCCAAAAAAATATTCTACCCCATTTACGCTTGTAAACATAAGCCATTGATACTGCTCCGCTTGCTCAAGCTGCTCGCGCAGCTTATCAATAGCAGCCGTCTCGGAAGGCTCAATCGTCTCAATGACAGGAAATTCGCAAGGCTCTCCGCCTAGCAATTCAATCTGATCCGCAAGCTCGCTTGCTTGGGATCTAGCTCGCGTAACAAGCACCCGCATGCCGAACAGCGGCTTATTCTCGTACCATTTCAGCTTCTCGCGCTGCAGCACCACCTCGCCGACGACGATTACGGCCGGAGGCTGGAAGTTCGCCTCTTTAACGATCTTCTCGATCGTCTCGAGCGTGCCGACGACGGTACGCTGCTCGACTCTCGTCCCCCATCGAATGAGCGCAACCGGCGTTTCAGGCGGTTTGCCGTGCTTGATAAGCTGATCGGCTATATATCCAATCTTGGCAACGCCCATAAGAAAAATAAGGGTGCCCGTTGCATTCGTTACTTTATCCCAATGAATGGAGCGATCAAGCTTGTCCGGACTTTCATGACCCGTAATGATGGATAAAGATGAGGCTAAATCACGGTGCGTGACTGGAATGCCTGCATAAGCAGGTACGGCAATGGCCGAAGTAATGCCGGGTATGATTTCGAACTCTATTCCGTTGTCATAGAGCAGCTCCGCCTCTTCGCCAACACGTCCAAAAATCGTAGGATCGCCGCCCTTCAGACGCGTAACCGTCTTGCCTTGCAGCGCCAAATCAACAAGCAGCTGATTGATTTCCTCCTGCTTCATCGTATGGCGGTCCGGCAGCTTGCCGACGTATATTCTCTCTGTCCCCGGCTTCAAATGCCGAAGAAGTCTCGGGCTGGCCAAACGATCGTAAACGACAACGTCACATTCCTCTAAGCATTCCAGTCCACGTACAGTAATCAGCTTCGGATCTCCCGGTCCGGCGCCAACCAAATAAACCTTCCCCTTGTCCAAGCCTGTCACTCCCCAATATCAGCTAAAATGCGGTCTGCACCCCGTTCGATGAGTGCAGCTGCTACATCCCGTCCAAGCTGCTCGGGGTCCGTCCCCTGCTTCATTTCCTTCAGCAGTGTTGTGCCGTCAGGCGAACCGACCATTCCCGTCATAACGAGCTGGCGCTTGCCGTTTTGGCCGCCGTCTTCTTCGCCGAGTACGCAATAAGCGCCAATCGGCACTTGGCAGCCTCCGTTCAGTGTACCCAAAAAGCTGCGCTCCGCGCGTACGGTCAGCTCCGTCTCATTGTCATTGATCAGAGACAGCAATTCCCGTATTTGCTCGTCATCCTCGCGGCATTCAATGCCTAGCGCTCCTTGTCCTACAGCAGGCAGACACACATCCACAGGAATATTCGAGGAAATGCGATCCTGCCAGCCCATGCGCGTAAGGCCTGCAGCAGCAAGCACAACCGCGTCAAAGCCTTCCGTTTCCAATTTGCGAATTCGGGAATCGATGTTGCCGCGAATGGATTCGAGCTGAAGATCCGGTCTCGCATTTTTGAGCTGGCTGGAGCGGCGCAGGCTGCTAGTACCCACTCGGGCGCCAAGAGGCAAATCATCCAAGCTGCCTCCTTCACGCATGACGAGGCAATCCCTTGGATCTACACGCTTCGGAATAGCGCCGTTAATCAGGCCTTCCGGAAGCGAGTAAGGCATATCCTTCATGCTATGAACAGCCATGTCGATAACGCCGTCAACGAGCGCTTGCTCAATTTCTTTTACGAATAGTCCCTTGCCGCCTACCTTGGACAAAGTGACATCCAGAATACGGTCGCCCTTTGTCACTATTTTTTTCACTTCAAACGTATAATTGAAGCCATGCTTCTCGCTGATGCGCTTCAGCTCCTCGATCACTTGACCCGTCTGCGTTAAAGCGAGTGCGCTTTGCCTTGTTCCTACAACGATGACTCGTTTTCCTGCATTTTCCGCTGCCATTATGTAAGCCCCCTGTCTATCCGATGAAGCAAGCTCTCCAGCCATTCATCGATGTCAATGCTGTTTCTCCTTTGCTGCACAGCCTCCTCGGCTGCAAGCTTTAAAACGGTCTGCCTGTCCTGCTCATCCAATATCCTGCTTCGCACAAGCTCGCGCAAACGCCGAAGCCGGATCGTTATTTCTTCATACTGCGGCCCATACTGCGCTTCCAGCTCCTGCTTGATCTGCTGCGATAATGCGGGACTTGCGCCCGAAGCCGTAACAACCAGCAATAAATCGCCTCTTCTCACAACTGAGGGAGAGATAAATGAGCTGCTCCTTGATTCATCCGCTGCATTTACGAGAACGCCGAGCTGCTCCCCGGCAGCTGCTACCTCTGCATTCACAAGGCTGTCATTGGTTGCCGCAAAAACAAGCCATGCCCCCCGCAGGTCAGCTTCGCTGTACTCGCGCTGAAAGGTGACGATCTTCCCTTCTGCGGCTAGGCTTTCGATTCTCGGAGTGAACGATGGGCTAATGACCCACACCTTGTCCGCTCCCGCTTCCAGAAGCCCAAGCAGCTTACGCTGCGCGATGCTCCCGCCTCCAATTACAACGCAGCGTTTGCCTTTTAGCTGCAAGACGACCGGATAATATCCATTCATTTAGGCTTTTCCTCCCTGCTGCCTCGTTCCTTCACTAGTGAAAGGAAGAAAAGTAATTAGAAAATAAATTCAAAAGCAGCAAGCCAAACGAAAATATATACAAACGGGCTAATTGCAGCCCAGGCCTTCTCAGCATCGCTCTCTGATACACATAAATCACATACATAATCAATGTTCCAAATGAAGACAGCACTTTCCAATCCAGCAGCAGCCCAGGTCGTCCTTCGACAAGCAACGAAGTAACCGCAATGGCAAGCGACATCGCAAGCAGCGGAACGCCGATAATAACGGCTCGATCTCCATACCGCTCAATCGTATCTAAGCTCGGCAGTCTGCGGACGAAGTTCGTCCACTTTTTTCGTTTCAATTGATTATGCAAGAACATATACATGCCAGCGAACAAAGCACCAAGCGTCAGCGCCGCATAAGCGCACAGTATAAGACTAATATGAATATATAATAGCTCTCTTGTCGTTTTCCAAACCTCTAGCGATTCACCGTTTCCAGGGCTGCTATAGAGATTGAGCGCTAAAACAGCAAAGCCAATTACATTTACGAAAAATACGACAAAATCAATCTTTATAAATCGGTTGATGACTAACGATATGGTGACGAGCAACCATGAAAAACATAGCCAATATTCAAACGTCGATATATCGGTCATTTGCAAATGGGACATGATGCGAGCAACCAAATAACCAGTCTGCAATACCCAAACAAAAATAAGCAGCCCTGTACCCATCCGTTTCGCTCTCCGACTTGCGTTAATGAAGTCGGAGAAATAAAACAGGAGGCTCAGGGCGTAAATATAAAGTATCGCATCATATAAAAAGTTTTGCGTCACCATAGTTCCTCCACATTGCGGCCATCTATCTTGTAATAGGTGCTAATACCGCCGCGGCTGCATGGGGTTGAACGATTTTCTTTTTTTCTGCAGCGACAGCAGCTGTTGCTGCTTCAAGCTCAGCTTGACGCGTTTTGGTAAGCTCATCCTCGAGCGCGAACAGCTTGACGAACATATCCATCGCTTCATCTGCTCGTTTCTCGCCGGCCATTTCTTTGATACGCAAAATCGGGTCCTGCATCATCTGGTTAACGATGCTCTTCGTTAGCTTGCGGATTACTTTGAGCTCATGCTCGCCAAGATCAGGCAGTTTATTCGTCAAGCTGTTCATCGTTTCCTCATGAATGCCCGCTGCTTTCGTTTGCAGCGATCTAATAAGCGGAACGACGCCAAGCGTTTTATACCATTGCTCAAACAGGTCGATCTTTTCAGCGATCATAGCTTCGATTTTGGCTGCTTCTTGGCGGCGATGCTCCAGATTACTTTCCACAATGCCCTCCAAGTCATCAATATCGTACAAGAACACGTTCTCGACCGCCGCAATCGATGGGTCCAAATCACGCGGAACCGCAATATCGATCATGAACAGCGGCTTTGCCTTGCGACGCTGCATCGCTGAAGCAACCTGCTTACGTGTCAGCACATACCCGTCCGATCCTGTCGAGCTAATGATAATGTCCGCTTCATGCAGCTTATCGGCCGCCTCTTCCATTGACCATGCGGAGCCGTTAAACTTATCCGCCAGCTTTGCTGCCCGCTCATAAGTCCGGTTCACCACCACAACGCGGTCAGCGCCATTTGCATATAAGTGCTTAGCCGTAAGCTCGCTCGTCTCGCCAGCGCCGATAACCATTACCGTTTTTTTGTTGAATTGGCCAAAAATCCGTTTTCCCAGCTCCACCGCAGCGTAGCTGACGGAAACAGCCGATTCGCCAATCGTCGTCTCGGAATGAGCACGCTTGGCCATTGTAACGGCTTGCTTAAACAGCATGTTGAATACGGTACCTGTCGTTTTCTGCTGCTGTGCAAGCATAAATGCGTTTTTCACTTGTCCCAATATTTGAGTTTCGCCAATAACCATCGAATCCAGCCCGCTTGTAACCCGGAACAAATGATCGATTGCTTTCTCGTCCTCATACATATATAAATGGTTCGTAAATTGCTGTCTAGGCAATTTAAACCACTTTTCCATAAAGCTGCGAATGTAATGTCCACATAGATGGTGCCTATCTACAACTGCGTATAGCTCCGTACGATTGCAGGTCGCTACTATGACACATTCCATTATGCTTTGTGTCTGAATGAGCTGTATCAATGCCTCCGGCAAATCCCGTTCCGCGAAAGCAAACTGTTCTCTTACTTCTACGGGAGCCGTTCGATAATTCAGTCCTACTGCGATAATGTGCATGCGCGGTCACCTGCCTCCTTCTCTAGTGCGTCTTTGCCTTGATGTTAACGATAATTATAGCATAGTTGGACATTCAGATAATGTTCATTTATGAATAATATTTGAAAAGTACACCCTCATTATTCCCTTTTCATGCAAAGAAATAACCATGGATTCCATCCATGGTTATTTCACTATGATCGATAAGTTTTAAAGCTCTTAGACGAGCTCAGTTTGTTTCATTTTCGGTTCTTCCACTTGCAGTTCGCCCATACCGCGTACAAGCTTCTTCGCATAAGTCGCTTTTGGCTTCAACACAGCGAGCATGTAGTCGATCGCAAGCTGAGGATCTACAGTTTCACCACAGGTATAACAGTCTAGCGCGGCAAAGCCTCTCTCTGGATACGTATGAATCGAGAGGTGACTCTCCGACAGCATCACGAGTACAGTTGCGCCTTGAGGATCGAATTGTTTTGCTTGAACTGACAATACAGTAGCACCACATGCTTCAGCAGCCTCTACCATGTGTGATTGCAAAAATTCAGCGCTGTTCAGTAGATCAAAGTCTACACCCCAAGTATCAACAGCAACGTGTCTTCCGAAAGTTGAGTATTCCATCTTCCGGTTCCCCCTTCCTAGGAATAAAATGTTTGAAAAATTTCATCCGCTAGGACCTACGTCATTCACTTCTCGAGGGATAAATCTCTCGCAACATAACTATGTCCTGAGTGAATCCTGGTTCCTATTATTATCTTCAATAAATCTTTTCAACGAGAATAAAAATAACATCTATCCGAAATAATTGCAATACTTTTTTTTTGCGTTCTGGAAAAGCATATACCCCAGCCCCGTTTTCAATGTATGACAGGTAAGCTTATCCCGCTACAACAGCTCCACTTACCCCGCCATATTATTTTTAGCATCCTTAGGACTCAGTACGGAGATATGATCTACCTTTCCTGTTTCTTTCGCAATTATAAATTTTAGCTGATACTGCTTATTCACTTGATATGTGTAAATTTCATCCGCACCGTTAACCGCCGTCTCATCCGCACTGCCAAGAGCAATCTCAAGGTCCTTTAACGTAATCACATGAAGCTCGTCCGCATATGATCTTACATCAAAAACAATCATGCCCTTGTTGTAGCCAAAGGTAATGCCTTTGTCCTCATAAGTCGCATACATGCCTTTCCCAGCAGAGTCACTTACGTCAGCCTTGCCCCACTTCTTCTCAATATCATCATAAAGCGCGACGTGCGCAGCGTAGTCGCTGCCTGCGACCTTCCCTTCCTTGGCCAGATCATATATCGAACCGATCAGCACACCGGTTTGTGTCCCGCTGTCTGCTTCGCCATTCTCCGTTCCTGCCGATTCACTTGGCTGCTGGGACGGCTTTGTACTTGGTTCAGCAATAGGTTCTATGCTTGGCTCTGTACTTGGCTGTTCGACAGGAGCCAACGTTGCTGGAGGCGGAGTGGGATCACTGTTCGATTCATTATTGCTGCAAGCTGTCAATGATAAGGCAATCGCAAAGGAAAAGCCGACTGCGAATTGTTTGAATCGTTTCGTTTGGTTTAACATGGTTCATCTCCTCTTTATGTCTAGTATCTTAGTGTCTCCAAATCGCTATACCCTGTTACAAACTGCAAAAGAGTGAAAAATGTTGCTCTCTACACTCGTGTAATATTAGGAAAAAAAAAGAGAAGCCGCAGCAGCGGCTCCCCTATTCCTTCTTAAATTGCTCCATTATGCTTCTAACGCGAAGAGCTTGCGAGTCAACTCGGTCAATCGCTCATCGATCTTGCTAATTTCATTCGCGTCCTTCGTTTGGTTGCGAAGATCAAGCAACTCATTGACTGCGCTGCCCAGAAGGCCAATCTCACGTTCAATCAGACGACTGCGGAACACCCGCTCTAATTGACCTAGCGTATCCTTAAATTCGAATACGACACGGTCGCCGGTCTTAGAGCTTTCGACAATTTGGTGAACGGAACCATTCTTATAATGATAGATCATCGTATAATGACTGTAGATTCGGTTGACGATCGCGTTCCCGCGGAAAGCAGATACTGCTTTTCGCATGGCATTGGTCAGCCTCGGTTGAACAAGACGGCAAGATAGTACGCATACATAATAGTCTTGTTGACGTTCAAATGTCAGTCGGACTTCTTCCCTCCCTGCTACATCTTCGAGAACGAGCTCCTGATTTCCATTATCGAGCACTAGCACCTGAAGGTGAATTTGCTGCTCTTCAAATAAACGGATAAACTCAGCCATCTCTTCATTCGTCAATTGCAGTTTGGCATTAACATACTCTGTGGCTAGCCGCTTAGCCATAAAAATCTCCTCAATTCTTTGAACTTGCACGGTTTGGTCTTTGTACTCTGCTCTTGTTGCTTAAGTATATTATACGTGATCCAAATATTTTATTCCTGCGGTCCATTCCCGATATTCTCGCATATTCCACAAAATAACGGTAGAATTCACGAGGAATGCCGACTTTTTCACTGTATCCTCTGCTTTATATCATAACTTGCTGCACTTGCTACCTTATGTTGCAATCGCTTCGTTAATAATATCCCAAAGCTGCTCGCGTCCAAGGCCTAATTCTGAGGAAAATAAGACGATGGAATCGCGCGGATCTGCTTCCAGCGTCTTTTTGATCATCTTGATATGCTTGTCCCATTTTGACTTTGGAATTTTATCCGCCTTCGTTGCAACGATGCAGGTTGGAATCTCATAATGCTTCAGCCATTTGTACATTTGCTGATCCTGCTGCGAAGGCTCGTGACGGATATCGATGACGAGCAGCTGCAGCTTAAGCGGCTCGCGATCGCGAATATAGCGTTCGATCATTTCGCCAAATTGAACGCGCTGTGTCTTAGATACCTTTGCATAGCCATAGCCCGGAAAATCGACCAAATAGATCAGATCATTGACCCGGTAGTAGTTGAGCTGCTGCGTCTTGCCCGGCTGCGAGCTCGTACGGGCTAAGTTTTTGCGTAAAATCAGCTTATTGATCAATGATGATTTTCCGACATTCGAACGCCCTGCCAGAGCAATCTCTGGCAAGGCGTCCTCTGGGTATTGATGGGGTTTTACTGCACTGATGACGAACTGAGCTTGTGTAATTTTCATAAAATCGATGTACCTGCCTTCTCCTCCGTTTGAATCGGAAGCAACGCATGCTGCAGCACTTCATCCATATGACTGACAGGAAAAAATTGCATATCATTGCGCACGCTATCGGGAATATCCCGTAGATCCCGTTCATTTTCTTTCGGCAACAGCACCTTGCGAATGCCTGCACGATGCGCGGCAAGCGATTTTTCTTTCAAACCGCCAATCGGAAGCACACGGCCTCTGAGCGTTATTTCGCCTGTCATCGCTACTTCCTTGTTCACATAACGATTCGTAAGAGCTGAAATAAGCGCTGTTGCAATGGTAATGCCCGCAGATGGACCATCCTTAGGAATGGCTCCCTCTGGGATATGGATATGAATATCGTTTTTCTCATGGAAGCTTGGGTCTATGCCCAGCTCGATCGCTTTCGAGCGCGTATAGCTGAACGCGGCTTGCGCGGATTCTTTCATGACATCACCTAGTTTACCAGTTAACGTTAGCTTTCCGCTACCCGGCATTACCGTAACCTCGATGACAAGCGTATCTCCGCCAACCTCTGTCCACGCCAGACCCGTAACCGCACCGATCTGGTTCTCGCTCTCGGCGAGGCCATAACGGAATTTGGCAGGTCCAAGCCACTCCTTAAGCAGATCGCTCGTAACTTCAAGCGGCTCAGGCGTTTCCTCCTGCTCCTTGGATACAAAATGCTTCGCTGCCTTCCGGCATACCGCCGCGATTTGCTGCTCCAAATTCCGAACGCCGGATTCCCGCGTATACTCCCGTACAAGCTGCAGCAGCACTTCTTCCGAGATAACTAGCTGCTCCTCGGTTAGGCCATGCTCCTTCTTCTGCTTCGGCAGCAAATAACGATTCCCGATCTGCAGCTTCTCAAGCTCCGTATAACCCGGTATGTACAACACTTCCATCCGATCCAGCAGCGGACGGGGAATGTTGTGCATCGCATTGGCCGTTGTCACGAACATGACATTGGACAGATTGAACGGAACCTCGACAAAGTGGTCGCTGAATGTATTGTTTTGCTCCGGATCAAGCACCTCTAGAAGCGCAGAAGCCGGATCGCCGCGGAAGTCCATCGCCATCTTGTCAATTTCATCGAGCAGGAATACAGGATTAAGCGAGCCTGCCGTCTTCATGCCTTGAATGATTCTTCCCGGCATCGCGCCTACATAAGTACGGCGATGACCGCGAATCTCCGCTTCATCACGCACGCCGCCGAGCGAGATGCGTACGAATTTGCGTCCAAGCGACTTGGCGATGGAACGGGCAAGCGAAGTTTTACCAACGCCTGGAGGACCAACTAAGCAAAGGATTGGACCCTTCAATTGCTTAACAAGCTGCTGCACTGCCAAATACTCGAGCACCCGCTCCTTTGGCTTCTCTAGACCGTAATGGTCATCATTCAGAATAGCTTCTGCTTTGCTAAGGCTTAGATCATCATCCGTCGTCTTATTCCAAGGCAAGGAAAGCAGCCAATCGATATAATTGCGGATAACACCGCCTTCCGCAGAGGTAGACGGCATCTTCTCGAGCCGATCGATTTCCTTCTCGATCTTCTCCTTCACCAGCTCCGGCACGCCAGATTCAGCCAGCTGCGACCGCAGCTCCTCTACCTCGCCTGCACGGCCTTCCTTCTCGCCAAGTTCCTTCTGGATCGCCTTCATCTGCTCGCGCAAATAATATTCTTTCTGCGTCTTCTCCATTTGCTTCTTGACGCGTTGGTTTATTTTGCGCTCGAGCTCAAGCACCTCGCGCTCGTTGTTCAAAATATCAAGCAGCCTCTCGAGGCGCTCGCCAACATCGACCGTTTCAAGAATGTCCTGCTTATCCTTGATCTTAAGCGATAAATGGCTTGTAATGACATCTGCAAGCCGGCCCGGATCATCGATGTCGGATACGGCCGCGTACGTCTCTGGCGTAACCTTCTTCGACAACGAAATATAGTGCTCGAATTGATTTAATACGGAGCGCATAAGGGCATCCACTTCTGGATCATCCGTTTCCTGCTCCGGCAATTCTCGAACCGATACCTCATAAAACTCGTCATTCGGCAAATAGTCCAAAATTTCCGCGCGCGTAACGCCTTCCACGAGTACGCGAATGGTCCCGTTGGGCAGCTTAAGCATCTGCCTTACCTTCGCAATGGTGCCGACTTTATAAATATCTTCCTCCGTCGGCTCCTCAATGTTCACTTCAGACTGTGAACAAAGCAATATCATATGATCTTCGACCATCGCGCATTCTAACGCACGAACCGATTTGTCCCTTCCCACATCAAGGTGCAGCACCATGCTGGGATAAACGAGTAGCCCTCTTAGCGGAAGCAAGGGCAGCCGACGACCTTTCGATTTACTAGGTCCCACACCAGCACCTCCAAATGTTAACGTCTAACCTAGTTTATCATTCTACGGAATCAGCCTGCAAATAAGGAACGGAAGAAGCGATAAAAAGATCTGTTCCGAGCGGAGCATCCACCCGAGCAGGGGACACCTCGACATCCGGGAATACATACTTAAACACTTCTTCCACCTTTTCAACCGGAATGACCTTAAGCCCTTCCAAATCAGCAAAAATCGCCTGCCAGTTCTCCCTTGGGATAATAACTGTTTTTGCACCTGCTTGGAAAGCAGCCTCAACCTTAGCCAACACGCCGCCAACAGGCTTCACGTTGCCATGGATGCCAACCTCGCCGGTCATCGCCAGCTTGTTATCGATCGGAATGCCTTTAATCGCTGACGTAATGGCCGTTGCCATTGCAATTCCGGCAGAAGGTCCGTCAATTGGCGTGCCGCCGGGAAAGTTGATATGCAGGTCAAAATCCTGCGGATTCAAGCCGATTCGGCGCAATACGGTAATGACATTTTCCACTGAGCCTTTTGCCATGCTTTTTCTTCTAAGCGTCCGCGAGCCGCCGCCAAGCTCCTCCTCATCAACGACACCGGTAATCGTGAACTGCCCCTTGCCGGCAGCCGCAGGGATCGCGCTAACTTCGATTTCAAGCAGCGTTCCCATGTTCGGTCCATACACGGCAAGACCGTTTACGAAGCCGATTTGCGGCGCCTCAGGCACCTTGCGGTCAGGACGCGGCGGAATTTGGCTGCTATTGACGACCCATTCAATATCACCCGCAGAAATACTGTCTCGCTTCTCAGATAAAGCGACACCCGCAGCAAGCTGAATAACATTAACCGCTTCGCGTCCGTTTGTCGCGTACCGCTTAACGACATCAATCGCTTCAGGACAAGGCGGGAAGCCGATTTTTTTGACCGCGTTTTCGGCTACCAAAGCAATTTCATCGGCAAGCAGCGGACGGAAAAACACTTCCATGCAGCGGGAACGGATAGCAGGTGGAATCTCCTGCGGCGAGCGCGTTGTCGCGCCGACTAGACGGAAATCGGCAGGCAGTCCATTTTGAAAAATATCATGAATATACACCGGTATATTCGAATCCTCCGAATTATAATAAGCGCTCTCCAGAAATACTTTACGGTCTTCCAGCACTTTTAACAATTTATTCATTTGAACCGGATGCAATTCACCTATTTCGTCAATAAACAAAATTCCGCCATGCGCCTTCGTCACAGCACCTGGCTTAGGCTGTGGAATGCCGGCAACCCCCATCGCACCTGCCCCTTGGTAAATCGGGTCATGCACGGAGCCAATGAGCGGATCGGCTATTCCACGCTCGTCAAAACGAGCGGTCGTCGCATCGATCTCTGTAAATTTCGCCTCCGGCAAAAACGGCGAGGAAGGATTTTTTTTCGCTTCCTCCAGCACGACGCGGGCCGCAGCTGTCTTCCCGACACCCGGCGGTCCATATATAATGACATGCTGCGGGTTAGCGCTGCACAGCGCCGCCTTTAAGGCACGCAGGCCGTCACGCTGCCCTACGATATCCTGCATCGCTTGCGGCCTTGTCTTCTCAGCTAGAGGCTTCGTAAGGGAAACGCTCCTTAGCTTCCGCAGCTTGTCCATCTCCTTGCGCGATTCTCGGTCAACGGCCGAGCGGTTCGTCTTCTGATTGCGCAGCAAGTTCCAGAAATACAAGCCAATTACGACCGCAAAAAACACTTGAATCAACATCAATACAACACTTAAACTCATTAGCAATCCGCTCCTCTCAAGCGCAAACGGCTGATGCCGTCTTAGTTGTAAGCTTATATTCAAATAAGCAACCTATCCGTAATAAGCATGCGTATTTGATAGTATTGCCCCTACGAAGTGGTAATAACCGTTAAAGCAGTTATTTTTCGCGATACTCATTATTAGCTCAGCCAACTCATTATGTTTAGAAAACGGTCGATAGGCGATAACAGAAAGGCTATTAGCGCAACGAGCGTCATTGACGGCCAACCATCATGCTCAGATGCAAATAAATAGACCGTCCAAACAATCATCGACGCATACAGCATATATTCTCGGTGCATTCCTTTTTTCAGTAGCGGCTTAATGCCTAGCCACACCGCGGCGATAAATGCCGCACCGATCGCTGCTTGAGGAACCGAGCACGCAAACCGTTGTTCGCGGGCCTAAGGAAGGGTTTACTTGATGCCGTACATACGAATACGTCGCTCATTCGAAACAAAATAAAATCACCCAAAGCCAAACCATATATGCTCCATATAGTTTCGGAATACAAAAGAGCCAAAAAAAATGACTTCTCCGACAGAAAGAATAATGTATATCCTGTGCAGCTTTATCAAATATGACAAAGCCAGCACAGCTCCGAAATAATAGGCGGTCAACTTGATAAATACGCCTGTAAAGAGCAGCAAAGCTACAAAAGGGTCAATTCGCTCCAAAAATTGGACAAATTCAATGAGGTTGGTCACCTGCATGAGAGGAACGGCTAACTTTCCGGCAAGATTGCCTGATACAGAAAAAATGAGCAAGTTCGTCAGCGTAATAAACAAGCCTGAAAATAGATTGCATTTAATCGTCATGCTTACCATGTCATTTTTATTTTCCGTATATCTCCAAAACATCAAAAATAAAACCATTTCACCAAAAGGAAAGGAAATCAGCTCTGGGAAGGCTTCATCCCAAACCTTCGTGATGCCTTCATCCAGCACCGGCGTTTTCGATTAGCATTAGCCAGAAAGAACAAAGAGGAGCTGCCGATTAAAAACAATACGATCATGGACCCTAGCTGATTCAGCGTAATACGCTCCAAGTCCGTCCCCCCCTCCTTTGCTCCTCGCAAGCTGTAACCAATATTTTTCCTTATTTCCCGTAAAATATGCATCTTTATTAGCAAGGGAAAAAAGCAGCTGGCCTTTGAACAAAAAAAAGAGGCTTATTCACGTCAATAAATGACGTAAATAAGCCTCTTGATCAGCGTTATGCCGGCGCATGATGCTTCCGGCCTGGAATTTCGCCAGTAGCTTCAAACACGCGTACGATTTCGTCGATTTCCTTCTTTAACTCGCTGAGCAGCTCAGCTTCAGGCACCTTGCGAATCAGCTCTCCATAACGGAAAAGCATGCCTTCGCCTCTAGCTCCTGCGATGCCAATATCCGCTTCTCGAGCCTCTCCAGGGCCATTAACCGCACAGCCCAGCACAGACACCTTTATCGGTACTTTAATTTTTGAAATATAGTCCTCTACTTCATTGGCGATTGAGAATAGATCAATATCCAATCGGCCGCAGGTCGGGCAGGATACAAGAGTAGCAGCATTCGTAATAAGTCCAAAGGTTTTGAGCAGCTCGCGAGCGACCTTAACCTCTTCTACCGTATCGGCGCTGAGGCTGATCCTTAGCGTATTGCCAATACCGAGCGCAAGCAGTGCACCGATACCTGCCGAGCTCTTAATCGTGCCCGTATGCAGTGTGCCAGCTTCCGTAATGCCAAGGTGAAGCGGATATTTGATCACTTTAGCGGCCATGGAGTAAGCAGCAATCGCCATCGGTACATCGGACGCTTTGAGCGACACGATAATATCGTGGAAATCAAGCTCCTCCAAAATGCCGATATGGAAAAGGGCGCTCTCAACCATCGCTTCTGGAGTCGGATAACCGTACTTCTCAAGCAAATGATTTTCCAGGGAACCCGCATTAACGCCTATCCGAATCGGAATACCTTTTTCCTTACATGCCTTAACAACCGCCTCAATCCGTTCCCGGCGACCGATGTTGCCCGGATTAATCCGAACCTTGTCGATGCCGTTCTCGATAGCAAGCAGTGCCAAACGATAATCAAAATGAATGTCCGCAACAAGCGGGATATGAATGCGTTTCTTAATTTCTTTGATCGCTTCTGCCGCTTCCTTGTTATTGACGGTAACCCGGACAAGCTGGCACCCAGCTTCCTCAAGCCCCAATATTTCAGCAACAGTCGCTTCTACGTCAGCAGTCTTAGTGGTACACATGCTCTGAATAATAACCTCGTTGCTGCCGCCAATCGTTAGATTGCCGACTTTAACCGGTACCGTATCTTGACGTAAGTACATAAGCTTATCTCTCCCATGAACGGCAAAGTCCACCCTTTGACTGGCGGCAAAAAACCGCGCGGCTGGGTGGAAACAATGACGGTAGTCGAGCGTAAACGACTTTAGCTGTCAATCGGCAGCTAAAGCTCGTTTCGCGGTGAAATATAGCTAAGCTATAAGTGTAAACTTAGCTTCTTCTATTCGAACGCTAGATTACGCGCTCTCTTCTTTCTTCTTGGTCTTCTTAGCCGTAAGCTCCGGCATAATTTTTTCTTGAACGGTTTGTTCCGTGATGAGGCAAGTACTTAGGTCATCGCGTGATGGCACCTCGTACATGACTTCAAGCATAATGCTCTCGATAATCGCACGCAAGCCGCGAGCGCCAGTGTTGCGCTTGATCGCTTCCTTCGCGATGGCATCAAGTGCAGCCGGCTCGAAATCGAGCTTCACGTTGTCCATCTCAAGCAGCTTCTGATACTGCTTCACAAGCGCGTTCTTCGGTTCGGACAAAATCCGAACGAGTGCCGGCTCATCAAGCGGCTCAAGCGTTGAGATGATTGGCAGACGGCCAACAAACTCCGGAATAAGTCCGAATTTGAGCAGATCCTCCGGCAATACCATCGTTAAGTATTCGCCAGCTTTAAGATCCTTCTGCAATTCGCCAGTGGAACTGAAGCCGATAACCTTTTTGCCGATACGACGTTTGATCAAAGACTCCAGCCCGTCGAACGCGCCGCCGCAAATGAACAAAATGTTTGTCGTATCGATTTGAATAAACTCTTGATGCGGATGCTTGCGTCCACCCTGCGGCGGAACGGATGCAACCGTACCCTCCAATATTTTAAGAAGCGCTTGTTGAACGCCTTCGCCCGACACGTCGCGCGTAATCGATGGGTTTTCCGATTTGCGAGCCACTTTATCGATCTCATCGATATAAATGATTCCGCGTTCCGCTTTTTCCACATCATAGTCTGCAGCCTGTATGAGCTTGAGCAAAATGTTCTCAACGTCCTCACCAACATAACCTGCTTCAGTAAGCGAGGTTGCATCAGCAATCGCAAAAGGAACGTTCAAAATTTTCGCCATCGTTTGAGCAAGCAGCGTTTTACCGGAGCCCGTAGGACCCAGCAGCAAAATGTTACTCTTCTGCAATTCTACGTCTTCGATTTTACTGCCGGAATTGATCCGTTTGTAATGGTTGTATACCGCTACAGACAACGATTTTTTGGCAAACTCTTGACCGATGACATAAGAATCCAGAATAGCCCGGATGTCTTTCGGTTTCGGAATATCCTTAAGATCAAGCTCTTCCTCATTGCCGAGTTCTTCCTCAACAATTTCGGTACACAGCTCGATACACTCATCGCATATATAGACGCCGGGACCGGCAACCAATTTACGTACTTGATCCTGCGATTTGCCGCAGAATGAACATTTCAACTGGCCTTTTTCGTCGTTGAATTTAAACATGTAATCACCCCTTTGATTAAATCGTCGATACCGGTGCTGTAATCACCTTGTCAATCAAACCGTAGGCAAGAGCCTCTTCCGCGCTCATGAAATTGTCACGGTCGGTATCGCGGTCGATTTTCTCATAAGGCTGTCCGGTGCGATCTACATAAATTTGATTCAGCTTTTGCTTTGTTTTCAAAATCCAATCCGCATGGATTTTGATATCAGAAGCTTGACCGCGAACGCCGCCAAGCGGCTGGTGAATCATTACCTCTGCGTTAGGAAGCGCAAAACGCTTGCCCTTCGCGCCCGCTGTCAGAAGAAGCGAGCCCATGCTTGCTGCCATGCCCATGCAAATCGTGGACACCTCAGGCTTAATATATTGCATCGTATCAAATATACCCATACCCGCAGTCACTGAGCCGCCGGGAGAGTTAATGTACAGATGAATGTCTTTCTCTGGATCGTCGGCCGCCAGAAACAGCAGCTGTGCAATGATGGAGTTTGCTACATCATCATCGATTGCGCTCCCAAGGAAAATAATACGGTCCTTCAGCAAACGGGAGTAAATATCGTAAGAACGTTCCCCGCGATTTGTTTGTTCGACTACGATCGGTACTAGATTCATGCGACCAACCTCTTTTCGTTTATGACTTTGGTTACTTACTTATTGTAACACGTCATCGTATTGATGTCATTTTTCCAATACTATACAGTATACGACGACGGCCGTTCGATATGTACGGAGATTAGCCTCCAGGGCAAGCACATTTTCATATGTAGGGTCAAAATAAGGCACGTACCAATGACGTGCCTTATCCTGAGACAAACCGTTTATTTAGTTTAGCTTATGTGATAAATTAAACCGCTTTGCTGTTTTCAAGCAAGAACTTGATCGTTTTACGCAGCGAGATGTCTTCTTGAAGGCTGTTAATATTACCGTTTTGCGTGAAAATTGTGCGTAGCTCCTCGGAAGGACGGTTATATGCTTTGGACAGCTTTTCCAACTCTTCGTTCAAGTCCTCTTCGTTTGCAGCAATACCTTCTGCTTTAGCGATAGCATCGAGCACAAGGTTGTTGCGAACGCGCTTCTCAGCATCGCTTTTCATTTGATCACGAAGAACGGATTCGCTTTGGCCGGAGAACTGGAAGTAAAGCTCCATGTCCATTCCTTGCGCTTTAAGTCGGTTTTCGAAATCCCTAATCATGTAATCTGTTTCAGTAACAATCATCGGCTCAGGAATTTCAACGTCCGCCGCTGCTGTAGCTTTCTCAATAACAGCCGTTTCACGAGCTTGCTCGGCTTCTTGGTCTTTACGCTCTTTCAGTTTGCCTACCAGGTCCTGCTTGTACTCTTCAAGAGTATCAAACTCGCTGACGTCTTTAGCAAACTCATCGTCAAGAGCTGGAAGGCTTTTGCGTTTGATTTCATGCAATTTCACTTTGAACACAGCAGGCTTGCCTGCAAGGTGCTCAGCGTGGTAGCTCTCAGGGAACGTTACTTCAACGTCCTTGAAGTCGCCGATTTGCATGCCGACAACTTGATCTTCGAAGCCAGGAATGAAGGAATTAGAACCAAGCTCAAGCGAATAACGCTCGCCTGCTCCGCCTTCGAATGCTTCGCCGTCTACATAACCGTCGAAGTCAAGTACCGTGATGTCACCGTTCTCTGCAGCGCCTTCTTCAACAACAGAAAGCTCAGCATGACGCTGTTGCAAACGCTCAAGCTCAGCTGCAACTTCCTCTTCCGCAACTTCAGAAGCTACCGCTTCAACTTCCAAGCCTTTGTATTCGCCAAGCGTAACTTCAGGCTTAACGATAACTTTTGCTTTGAATTTGAATGTATCTCCTTTTGCGAATTGCTCAACATCGATCTCAGGACGGTCAACCGGCTCAAGATTATGTTCTTTTACTGCATCAGAATAAGCATCTGGCAGCAGGATGTCAATTGCATCCTGGTACAAGCTTTCAATTCCAAAGCGGGATTCGAAAATGCCGCGCGGCACTTTACCTTTACGGAATCCAGGTACGTTTACTTTTTGAACCACTTTTTTGAACGCTTGATCAAGAGCATCAGATACCTTCTCCGCTTCAACCTCCACGTCGATCGATACGATGTTCTTGTCTATTTTTTCCCAAGTTGCTTTCATTTTATGCCTTCCCCTCCGAAAATGCTCATGCATCAGTAGTAGTCACGTTTCATAAACCATTCTATTATAAACAAGCTGGGCCAGATTATCAAGACTCTGGTTCATCTTCCCCGGATTGCTGAAGCACTGCTACCTGCCGCAACGCCTTGCACGCTTGCTCATAACGGAATCTTAATCCTTCGGTAATGCCGTATGTATCACGAATATCGTCATCGTTCGCCGAGCCGTATACGGTAAGGAGCAGTGTCAAATGCAGCGCAGCTGCGAAATAATCGACCGTATCCTCGTCTTCTCTCAGCATCCAATGATAAGCAGCCGTACCATACAAAAATTGCAAACTTTCCTTCCAAAGCTCTCTGGCAAAATGCGGCAAAGTTGGATCATCAACCTCGGCTACCTGCTCCGTCCGCTCTAAAATCCGAATTACCGGCGACGGAAAATCGTCCATGGAGAGTGGCGTAACCTCAAGTTCGAACTCCACAGCTTCTCCCAATCTATCCAAAGTAAGCAATCCGCTCGCTCCTCGCTTGCGCAAGCATTGAAGGGCCTTAAATTGAACGACCGGGTGCACCTGCTCGGTTGCCAGCCATTTCTTGATAGATTCGTCCATGTCCGGGGATTGAATATAGGCGGCGCGTTCAAGGGCAAGTATCTGCTGATCGATCATCGGATGATTTTGCATGATGTAAAGCACTTGGTTTACATAAGCCTCATCCTGGTCGGGAGGGTTCAGAAGCTGCTCACGCATGGTCGCCTCGTCCTCTTCCTTTTCCCGATTGGCCATCACGTAGCCTGTGCCTGCGTCACCGATTCCGTCTTCAGGAAAAGCCATGTCGAGCCATGTCAGAAGACTGTCCCACTCTTCATAATGGCGCGCATCCTCGCCCTGGCATTGCAGCAAAAAGCGCAGCAACTCCTTGGCCTCCCCGTATTGTTCCGCTTCCAGCATACGGGTTAACTGTACCTGATAATGGTCCAGCATGCTAGGGAACAAATAAACGTTATCCTTGTTATCGCCTTGTGTGTCATTGGGAGTTGTAATGATAACACCGCCTTATGGTCATACCGTTTGTTCATTCGTTCAATCTTGCGTACGATTATACCATGTACGAACAAAAGAAAAAACAAATGTAGCATCAAGGCGATGCATAAAGCAAATATTAGAATAAATTACCGATGATATTAAAAATGTGCTTGCAATAATATCGATGCCTGTGGTATATTATTGCTTGTGTCCCGGTAGCTCAGCTGGATAGAGCAACGCCCTTCTAAGGCGTCGGTCGGGAGTTCGAATCTCTTCCGGGACGCCATTAAGATCAACCTATATCATTTTAATGATTTACATAAACCCGCTGAAACCTTGATATCAAAGGGATTAGGCGGGTTTTTCTTTGTGTTGTGGAATATTAGAATACGATAGAATAAGATAGGTTTTGATTTTTTTTTACACATTTTTTACACACAGGTTTTTTGAAATAAAAAAGCCCCTAACTTAATTTAGGGACTTAATGTTTCTACTATTAAGTATCACTTGTCTGAACCTTCATAATGTCCATAAAAGGAACCTTTGTTATGTCCCCTAGATTTTCAATATGAACTGTCTTTGTTCGAGAGTCCATCTTTGTAATTTTCCCCTTAACAGGTTGATCCCAATTCCAAACAATTAACTTTAATTCTAATTCTTCCTGCTGAGCTTCTTCCAGGCGCTCGCCTAATTCCTCTAATTCAAATTCGTCCCTCGTCGGTCGTTTTGGTCCTTTTGCTTTTGCCAAGTCAATATCCTCCAATTCTTTACGCTGCTTGTTTATTGCAACCACATGCTCAGGCAACATCATTCTACTACTCGACCACATTTTGTTACTCTGTGGATCTAGCCGGTTAACTTCCTTCATGTTTCCATCCTCATAACGATCTAGGTTTCAAATGTTCTCTCGAATAGAGAACTTGAAATGTATTGGCGTTTCTATCCCATAAAACAAACCCTTCTTTGACCAAAAGATTTATTGCTTCCTTTATTTGTTCTTCGCTTCTCTGTGATCGTTGGCTAAGATATGGCACATTAATTACGGAAGGTTTGTGTTGAAAGGTGTTCCAAAGTACAATCAAAACTTTTCGGGCATTATCATCAAGCATGCTGTTTAATTAACTCCGCATCAATTATGCTTTCAACATTAAACACACGTATCGCATTCGCACTCAGGCAAAAGGCTTTGACCTTTCCATTTCGGACGGATAACACTTGAATTAACCGTATCGAGATATTTCGTTTGCGATCATTGTAAATAATTTGTACTGTCCGGCCGACATAGCGTTCGATCATACCTATCACTCCAATACGAATGTTTGTTCTCATTATATTATGCGAACGTTTGTTTGTAAATATTGTGTTCAGTCTTTTTAACACGCGTTATTATGCGTATATAATTGTTGACGCGCGTAATAATGCGTGTTAAAATGAATATATAGAAAGGAGGTAACGAGGTTGGGAAAACAAGTCACAACAAGGGAAGTGCTACAAGGCTTGAAGAAAGCAGGATTCATAAAATCAGCAAATCATAATCCAAAATCAAGTCATCAACGCTACATACACAAAACGGATTCAAGTCGATTCGCTGATATAAGCTTTCACGGCTCAGGCAGAGTAGTTCCGAAAGGAACACTCAAGAACATCGAAAAGACTTCCGGGGTTAGCTTCTAACCCCGGGTTTTTCCCAAACCTCTTACCTCCAAATAAGATCGAGGAGCGTGTTTAAAATGACTAACAGTTTTATCTATCCTGTTGTAGTTGAAAAAGCTTCAGACGGCGGATATGGATTATATTTCCCCGATTTTCCTGGCACTGCAGTTATTGCTGATGATGTAGTTGATGGCGTTCGTAAGGCTAAAGAAATGTTAATCAGTCGAATACTTGAAGTAGAAGAAAAAGGCTGGCAACCTCCTGCTCCATCTGAACTTGACGCAATAGAGGATTTAGATCCAACTGATCGGATTGTATTCGTTGACGTATTTCTCCCTCCCTATCGTGAGGAAGCTGCCAACAAGGCTGTTACAAAAAACTGTACTATGCCAAAATGGTTAAAAGAAGCAGGAGAGGATGCTGGCTTGAATTTTTCCCAACTACTTCAGAGTGCGATTAAAGAAGCATTAGGTATAGAAACAAACCACAAGTAACATTATGAATAGGCGGTGATCATATGGGAAAGAGACTTCGTGAATGTGCAACGCAAGAAGAATTTAAACAGTCAATGATTGAGCAAGCTTTGGAGGATTTTAAATTTTTTAAAGAAACTCGTGGCGAAGATGAAGCTTTGAAAATGCTTGCTGATTGTGTGTACGAACATGCGAGTAATGCAAATGATTACTTTGAACGAAAAAGTCGGCGTGAAACACAATGAATAACCAAAATCCCAAGCGCTTGGGAAAATAGAAAAAGAGCCCACCAACCGCAAGGTTAGTGGGCTCTTGCTTACTTGGACGCTCTCAGCGCAACTGCCAACGTGCGCCAGCCTTTCGCTGCTGAACATCAAGCGCGGACAAGCCTTTCCGCTCCAGTCATAATGACGCCATAAACGATCCACTACCCGGCAAGACTATTAAGTTCGATGACTTTTGGGATTGATGTATGAAACCAATAGGCAAAGCAGGAAGTATATAGTACTATTGGATTAAATTTGTTTAGGGGGAATTATGTTGAAAGAATCAGTAAAGAAGCCTTTTTATAAAAAGGTTTGGTTTTGGGCAGTCATCATTGTATTGGGAATAATCGGTATCGCGGGCAACCAAGGCGACAAAGACGCCAAGACAGTTGCTGTCGCTCCTAGTCCTACGATCGAGACAACAGAAGCGCCAAAGGCAACGAAAGAGCCTGAAGTAACTGAACCATCGAAAGAAACAGAAGCTCCTGCGACCGAGGATCCAGTAACTATAAGTTCCGACTGGCAAAGTGAAGTGAATGCCATTGCTGCTGGCGAGGGTTCAAAAACGGAGAAATTCGACGCTGTTACAGTCATAGCTAAGGACTATCAATTAACGCAAGACGAAGCGCTCGAGTTCACAAAATTTATGCTAACTGAATTATCTAATGACACATACCTATCCGATCCGGACAACGATATTTATATGTTATCATCTCTTTTTAGAGCAACAGCAATTGAACATCTAATTAATGATTCGGAAGGGCTGCCACTTGACGCATTCGCTTTCGATTTCTTGCAAAATGTGAAATATGTGTATCGCGGGGTAGAAACGGCAGAAAGTGAATCCGTTTTAGCGAACGAATCACAAATGCTAAAAGCTGCAGCCGAGATTCAGAAGAGCCTCAAGTAATAAATGACAAAAGCCCACCGACCGCATTGAAGTGCTCCCTTTATAGTTGACATTGGAAAAACCCATATGGGGAACCGATGATACTTTAGGGGGTATTTTTTATGAGGAAGAAAGAACAACCAAATAAATCGTATACAAAGGAAATAAGGCAGGAAGCCGTACGGTTACATGAGGATGAGAAGTGGACGTATAGGCAAATTACTGAGAAGTATGGGATACAAGATAAAGATAGGGTTCGTAAATGGGTCTATAAGTTTAGAAAACAAGGTGAATATGGATTATTGGATAATAGAGGCCGAAAGAGTTCATTCGATTTTACAATAATGAACGGATTCAAATTAAATTAAACAAACAGACACCAATTGAATATCGACTAAAATTTACAGCATGATCGTTAGACAAAAATCAAATGTTAGACTGCAATTCATTAAACGGGCAGGATAGTTTGATCTCTTCACGAATACCTCAGATATGGGAAATTTACGGTCATCGCAAATAAGACGTTATGAGAAACTGCGGTAGTGCCATTAATTTCAAAAATCCATTAAGCTCGGAGTTGAAATATGAGTTTAATTCTTCCTTTGGATATTATTGAAAAAATACAGCAGGAATATAAGGATCAATACGATTTTGTTGAAGACCTACTAACTAATCAAAGTTTTTTCCACACCGAAGAAGAGTTTATATTGAGATTAATTAGATCAATTTTGTTTTTATCTGAAGGAAGTATTGAACAGCTTCAAAAATATCTCAACATTGCAAAAATAGATTTTAGAGATGTGTTCTATTGGGCTGAATACGATCAAAATAACAAACAAATACGGGATTTTAAAAAGCCATTTAAAGGGGAATACAATTAAACGTTGAGCTAACGGAGAACGATAGTTCAATCAATGAAGGGCAGACCAGAATTTGGTCTGCCGCTTTGTCATTTAACAGTTCATTTCTTGGGCTTTTTTCATTGTCTACAATATTGGGGCTTGACAATAAGGTTAGTGAGGGTTTTATTTTATTCCACATATTGTAATATTCGATCATTTGTTGTAAACTCTATCTATCATTGGAGTGTTGGAAGGGTCGAAGATAAGATGCAATGTACCTGTAAAGAAAATATCGAAAAATTAAGAACTGAAATGACTGAAGCATATAATAGAGTTAGCTCGTTCGTAGACGCATCTGTTCTTACAGCCAGCCAAACCCTAGATGATGCACTTGTAGAATATAGAAAATGCCCAAATTATGAATCATGTAACATGGAAAAATGGAGACGAGTCGTGGAGCATCCTAAAACTATCAGTAATTCTGATGTCAAAGGAATCGCTGTTTAAACGCAATATAGCCCACCAACCGCATGATCAGTGAGCTATTTTATGTTATTTTGGAGGAATCGTTTGGATCAATCTCTCATTACTAATCTCAAAATATGTCCTATCCAGTTCAAACCCAATAACTTCACGTCCTAACTCATTAGCGGTCACCGGTACTGGACCCGAGCCTACAAAGAAATCCGCAATCATTTCTCCTTCTAGACTGCTGTTTAAAATAATATCCCTCATTAACAAAGCTGGCTTTTCAGTGGGATGAACGGTTTTGTTTCCAGATATCCTTGGTATGCTCCAGATATCCGTTGACGATCGTGTTGAGATCCTTCTTACCTTACCTTCTCCCTTTACAGCGAATATAATAAATTCATGGCGAAAACGATATTGATGCCCCATACCCATATGTTTTTTATCCCAAACAATACAGTTCTTAATGACGAAGCCGCAGCGCCTCATCCATAATGCCATTTGAGGATACTTCCGCCAATCAATAAATACATAAATATGATGTCCTGGCTTTAAAATCCGATATGCTTCCCGAAGCCATTGAAAGGTAAACCTTTGATAATTTCTATCTGATAAGTTATCGTTTGCAATAATTGAAAACCTAGGTTTTTTTGATTTTGTTTGAGACGTTCCTCCAAAACCTAAATTATAAGGCGGGTCCGTAACAATCAAATCTATGCTTTCATCTTTAATGTACTTCTTTGCACCTTCTATACAATCCATATTATATATCACAGTCATTCTCCTATCGAACCTATGTTCTATTTTTGAGCAAAAAAAATCACCAGCCAAACGGCTGATGATTAATATCATTCAATTTACTAGCGTAATTGGTTATTGAGTCATAATCAGAGCACGTAATGAAACAGCAAGCGTACGCCAGCCTTCCTCGGTGAATTTTGGATCATGAATGATGCTGCCTAAATCAATATTCTTGAACTCCTTACCAAACCAAGCAGGAGCCGGCACAAGCTGTTTCAACTCATCCAGCTGTTTTCCTTGCTCTTTGACTAATTTCGTCAAATCTTCAAACGCCCTTTTTTCTGTTGCTGTCATTGGTTGATCCTCCTCAATATTGGGTTGCAACTTAGCTGCAACCATTTTTTTAAATGCAATCCATCCCGCCCAGCTGCCGCCGCTGAACATCAAGCGCGGACAAACCTTTCCGCTCCAATCATAATGACGCCGCAACCGATCAACACCCCAGCCGCGAGCCGCGAGCATGCTTGCTACCATCTCCGCTGCATTTTCGAGCGTCTTCGCATAGTCACCGCTCTCGCATATCTCTATGCCAATTGATGTTCGGTTGCCGCTCTTGCTGCCATTACCATCGCCAGAGTGCCAGGCGTTTTCGATCAACGGTAGGCATTCGATGGCTTCGTACTCATCCACGACAATGTGAAAGGAAGCAGTACGTGCATTCGTCAAGTTTGATAGCCAATCCCTCTCGTTCTTAGCTGTGCTGGAAGGATTCCCTGTGTTGTGTATGGTTAAAGTCGTCGCAGTCATACCAATGGCAGGACGGCGATTAAAGGCCGTCCCTCTTGATATGTGGTCAATCGTATAATTAACCATGCTTATTCGTTCCTTCCGTACCGGCTCCTCGTTGGGAAGCTCGATCTACTTTTGCCTTCAGCTCGCTGTCGATGTACTTTACGACCGTTTCCGGAATCCACTTTCCCCATCCTGCGCGATAGGCATTCGCCGTAAGGGACTGCCATGTGTGATAAACCAAACCAAGTGTTATAGCATAGAACAGCAGTCCAGGAGTACCCATCATCAAATCTAGAAGGTTTGCCAGTACAGGAAACGCTAGAAGGAATAATGTTCGTAAAATGCCGTGCCTCCCATACTCAGAGCTATACGTCTTGTCCTTTAGCGAAGCTGCAATGCCTGTCATCCAATCTAAAATGATTGCGACAATCAAGAGTCCGATTGGAATCAACCGTCCCTCTCCATAGATCGAATCAATCCATGGAGCAACAGCAGCTCCGATTCCTGCTGCGAAAATCTTGTCAGGTGTAAATTCGAACGAGAATAATTGTTTCGTCATCTTTGTCCATCTCCTCAGATTCTTATTGATATTTTTAAATTCCATTAAAAAAAGCCCCGCTAGGTACGGGGCTGATTGAGCTTTTCGCTTAAACCAAAATTCCGAAGGCGTAAACGTCGCGGTATTTATCTGTAGTGTTCGTGAATCGAACATAAACATCAGTTGCCGGAGCTGGCAGCTCCGCGATTCCCTCAACAACTTCTACGAATGTAGTAGACGTAGCCCCGATCTCGGCCTTAACTCCGGGATGCGATTCCAGATATAACTGGATAGTTTGGGCTGATTTCCTCAGTGCTAGCTTCACCGTTCGGCAGTTGCCGATACCTGGGTGCAGAGCCATAATACCATCGCCCATGTTGGCCGCATGGCTTGCTAGTTCGTCGGCGAAGTTAGATAGTAAGAAGTCTTCGTCATAGTGAACAAGGTCGCGTTCATATTGTCCTTGAAAGCTGTCGATCTTCGCGGCCAAGACCTCATCATAAGTGAACAGTGTTGGAGATTCCAAGAAACTTACGTGTGTCGTAACTTCATTCGGTATCATTATGGGCTGCAGTTCCTCCCATTCGGTCGGTACCAATGCCGTAACCGTGGTCGTTTCGCTCGTGCCGTCAGCATTTACCAATGTGTAGTTATTCGGTCGTTCCTCCCATGCGGTAGCTTTAAGGGCTTCGGTTACTTCATCGAAGGAATCTACGCCCTGGTCGTCTACCACTACGTTATCTTTATATAGTGGCTGTCCCTGGTCGTTAGTTTTGTGCTTTTCACCGTCGATAGTCGTTACTATTTTCGCTAGTTTGATTTCGTACGGCAGCTGTACGGAATATTCGCCGGGATTTAAAGCGGGGCGGTTAAGCCCCACTACCATATGATCATGCCTATTAAATACTACGTTATCCATCGTTCGCGTTCCCCCTTATAGTTTGATTAGCGGTCGACCTGGCAGGCGGAAGTACCTCTTGCCAGTAGCAGCGCCACCCAAACCTGTACCAGATAGTTCGCTGCGTTTTCTTAATTCGATATACAGCAGGACTTCCCCGTTGTACTCAATCAGGCGAGGCATTCCCGACAAGAATTCAGCCACGTTTACCGCCCATGCAGGAATACCGTCGGTATATACTGTAGTCGCTGCACCCCCGCCAAATGGTAAATCTGGGTACCAGTAACGAATTACGCCAGCGGTTGAACCTACATTATATGGTGAATTAGAAGCCAGCGCTTGTGGGTCTACCTGGTAATTAAGCGCGTTATCAGGCCCCAGTAATCGGGCTATAGCGTTCGCGTAGGCTATATTACCCGAACTATCGTATGCCCTATTTGTCCCTGCGGTTAGAACGAAACCTTGTACACCTAGTAATACGTCCCGCGTTCCCGACAGGGTCGCCGTAGATATTTCCTGCGTTGGAACATAGTCCCCAATAATGACAATGCCGTTATCCTCGTCGTTGCCAGTAAATAAGCTTTCGATTTCGCGGGTCTGCCTACGTACGTAAAGCACGCCAGCAAGTCCAGCGTCGCGGCGCGGGTTTTCGGGTACCAGCGTATCGTATCCCGTTTTCGAGACGACTGTAAATTCGATATTTATCTGGTCTACATAAAGAGTCGAAGCTGTTGCCCCGTCCGACGGTTCAGCGTGAGCCATGTAATAAATGTAACCTGCACTATCTATTAGGTTAGCAGGGTTTCCATGAAAGTTAGATACCGTATCAGCGGCAACAATAGATAATTTAGTCACAACACTGTTAGTAGTAGTTACTTTCGAAGAATCGCGCCAGGTGTCATTAGGTGTGGCTGCTACGCCCGTAGGGTTCCAAAAAAGGAGGGAAACTTTATTCCCTCCTGGTCCTACGCCATATGCGTGTATATTGAATGTGAGTTTAGCCACATTACCGGCACGTAGCCAGGTCACCTTCTCGGCCACAGTATAGCAGCCAGGAATTCGCCCGTATTTATCTTCCCACTCCCTTATCGCGTCGATTGCAATCACATTCTGTGCCTTTTCCCCGTTTACGCTGGTCGTCGTTACCTTGAGGGAATTATCCAATAGCTTAATAGCATCGTAGTCTGCTTGGCTAAATTCCGCGCCTGGAGCCGACGGTGTTGCCAACGCTGCACCTACTGCGCTGTACGCCTTATTAGGGTTTACAGTCGTGCTACCTGCGATCTTACCTACGAAGTCGTCCATTATTGCCAAACTGCCCTTTATCAGCTTCTTACCGTTAGCTTCGCCTGCTAGGATATTCGTATAAACCTGGAATAGCCCACCTTGGCCGGCGGGCGTGTTAAGGCTGTATTCGATAATGATTTCTTCGATGTCAAGGCCGCCAGGCAGCGTACCAAGGGTTACTTCGGCTTCGTTCGTTCCCAAGCTTGCCCAGGTTCCCGGTACCGTAGTCGATACACCTGCGATAATGGCGCGTACTACAGGACTTGACGTGCTGGTGGTTGTTTCGATTAGATAGTACCCAACATGGCCCGCCATAAAGCCTGTAGCGTCAGTCGTAGCCCTTTTATTAGGAGCGTCTATAGCTGTTATGGTCGCGGATATAGTAACGTCGTTAGCGGTAGGCGAAAAGAGCCTAACAACATCGTTTACGGCTAGTTTCGATACGTCGTCTACAATAAGAACGTCCTTCGCGCCCGTTTCGTCGATCCCTGTTACCCTAGCCAGCGCGGTGTCACTGTCAATTACGCCCCCAATAATTTCCCCAGCTAGGCCCTTTACCTTAATTTTGTCGCCAGCTTCCCAGGCCGCGGTATTTACGCCCGCGCCTTTCGTTACCGTTACGCCGCGCTCCTGCGTTTGGTTCTGTACCTTCGCCACCGCATAGGATTTCTGAGAAGTCAATACGTCGCTGTTAATACGACGCTGGTAGTTTAGCGCTGACGTAACGTCTGCGTAGCCTGCGATATAATCAGCGGGAAGCGACGCGAATACCGATCCCCTGTCTACGTTACTAATAGCCAGGTCATTTACGCCCAGTGGGTAAGCGGTATTAGTCAATGTATCGTAGTTGTAACCTACAACGACGGTCGTTACGTTAATACCTCCATTTGGGACGAATAGGGCGGTCGTCTTTTTCAATACACCGTTAAGATAGACGTCGTAGCTGTTTGCTTTGACTACTACCCGTAAATGGAAAAGGACGTTAGGAAAATCTTCGCGCTTTATTCCCGCGTATGCGTGCTGGTTATTATGTTTTATATGGATACCCAAGCCCGATGTACCGTTATAGTAAAGGGTTATCTGTTTACCATCACCGTCTACCAGGGCTACGATATTCTGCCAGTCCAGAACGTCTGATTTTTTAAGCCAGGCGTCTATAGTAAACGGCATATTTAGAGCAATATTTACGGGATACTTCGCAATACCTTTAAGCGCTGCGCCAGTTATTCCAGGTGTAAATGTCTTTGCTCCTGCGTCGCTCGGCGCGCCCCCTACTTCGGCTACTGCGGTACCGTCATACGAAGCATAGAAAACATGGTTAGCGTCCAGCGGTGTTTTACGTATACCGACGTACGTTTTACGCATAGCTTTTCGACGTTCTGCCTGGGAAGCTCCCCGTAATAGTTGGTCCGTTCCGTCAATCAGCAATTGATTGAAGCTTGGCGCCGTAAGGTACACTTTATGGCGTAGGTCTGTAATGTCGCGTTCGTCAACGATGTTAGAAAAAAGACCATCCGGTCGATCCGATGCTATTCCAACTAAACGGCCCGTTCCTCCAAGCATGGGCTTATCGAAAGTTAACGTATTAGTCGTAGTATTCACGGCTGTAAGCATGGCGCCGTAAGCGAAAATAGGGTTAGCAAAAACCGAATAATCGAAGAATTTCTTTCCAATTTTCGAAGACCAATAGGCATCCATATCCGCATCCGGGGATCCTCCGTAAGTACACGTATACGAGCCTATTGTTGATACCGTAAGACTTCCCGGAGCAGCTTCGAAAAGTTGAGCGCCATTCGCATTATTTGCGCTATAAGCGGTCGTATTGCGGCGGTTTATTTTAAAAAGTGGAATCGCGTATACATATCCATCGTAAGTCTTAAGGTTGCCCTTTGCTGTGTCGCTGCCGTCCCCAGCGACATATAATCCTACGTCGTTTAGGGATACCTTCTTACCTGTTATACTTGAAATATTTCTTGATACGTAACTATAAAACATACTAATTTGGTCAGAGGTATACGTAGTAGGTGCCGTATTACCGCCCTGCGCGGTAAGCTTAGTTCCATCGGCAATAGTTGTTGAATTTGATAAACCTTCTGGATAAGTCTTGAAGTCTACTCCTGGTACGGTCCGTAGACGGGTCTGCCAGTCCTGCGTCAATTGGTCGCGCCAAGCTTCCAAGAATACCAGGTCATCGCGTTCGCCTGCCGCAGGAGCGTTGGGCAGAACGGCGAAGTTAAACGGGTTAACCCCCACATAATTAATTCTATCAATAAATAAGACGTTCCCCGCAATTAAGGCGCTAAAAGCCCGCAGCCCTATTTGATTTACAGTAACTACCATGTTCGGTGCGTCAGGCACTTGGATTTCGCCCGGACTTCCTACTCCCCCATTAATTGTGGAACGTATAGCTGCTACATGATCCAATACTCCACTATGAGCGGACTGAGAAGCTAGTTCTGACGCAAGGAATACCGTAGCGTCTTTTATTGCTTTTTCTTGCTTAATCAGGTTTCCAGCACTTAATGGTGTACCCTGCTGAACTACCGTTCCCCCGCTGTCTACGATATGGTCCTTCCAGTCTGTTTTTGTATATTGCATCGATTAAGCCCCCTATACCCGTTTAAGGGTGTATTTGAATGTAATAAGCAGCCCGTTAATAGCTGGCTTCGTGATACTTTCGGGCTGATCGTCGAATACGGCGCCCGCTGTATCGATGACTTGAAATCTTGTAATCGAGCCACTTACCGAATCATCCAAATAAAATTGCAATGTGATAACGTCGCCTACAAGCGCTAACGAATGTACCGGCATCGTTTTGACTACACTGCCTATCGTGTAGGTTCCATGTGATATTAGCCCCTTAAACCAATCCTTCATTTTCTGGTGCGTTCCTGTTGTTATAGCCATTAGATCACTTCCCCCGATCCTGCATGTATGGTGCCAACAACTTTATAGACTTTCGTTGTTACGCTATATGTTTGACTTTCTGTTAGGCTATTTTCGTATGCTGCAGCCTGATCGTCCGGTTTGATAATGGCAGGAATGTCGGCTCTACTTGTTCCCGCATAAATAAGCCCTGTTATACTATATGGTTCCTGCTTCTTCGTTTCGAGCGTGCTGCTCGCTTCCAGCGTTCCGTTATCGTAAACCGGATTTGGCGGGATCATAACAACGGTCGGTCCGCCGTACTTCGTACCTGCAAAGGTCTGCGACCCCGCGAAGGCTTGGAACGGGTAACTTAGTCGGCTGAATGATGAACTAATTTCAATCGAATCTTTAAAATCTCGATTTACCTCGATATCATCCAGTACGCTACGAGCATTTTTAACCGAATTGATTGCCCTTTCCACTTTCTCAAACTTCTCGGCTGTAATCATTTCACGTGTCACGACTTTGAAATGATAAGGTTGGCCGCTGTAATCAAACCACTCTTTTACTTCTGCGGAATCGAACGCTGCGGATACAACTTCCTCCACCGCTGAAGGTGTTCCTCTTCTTCGGTGCCATGCATAGCTGCGTTTGACCAACTCGCGGCGTTTCTCGAGCGGCAACGTTGGGTCGTAAAAATCGACGTGCCATTGCCAAGCGAGCTCGTCCGTCTCGGCAGATGATAAATCATCAAAACGATTAAAATAACAGAGTTTGAAGATCGCCTCCGTGACATTCTGCAGCTCGTTATCAATAGCATGAGCCGCAGCTGTTATCGCAGGGTCTGCTTGAAGATTGGACGGCAACAGGTTCATGATGCTGGCCGTTTGAATATTAATCATCGGTCAAACCACCATATATCGCCGTCACCGCTCCACTTGCTATCGCAACCTCCGTTTCACCTATACTTGAATGCGTTGGCGAGGTTACATCTACGCGATATGCACCAGCAGCCATAATACGACGAATAAGCTCGGAAGGATTTATTCCCCTCCCAAGCTTCGATTTTTGCCAAAGGATATATTCCGTTACCGCTTTAGTTACAGCCGTTTGAATGCCGGATGCTTCGGCAGCTCGTTCGCGATCGATCCAATAGGTTAGGTTGATGACATAACTCACTGATTCAGGAGCAGATACAGTCACCAAATCCGTAAGCGGTCGCCTAGTTTTGTCGCTGACGATTGCCTCCACCGAAGCAAGAACGTCTGCATTCGGAATCACTCCACCGCTCAGGAGCGGTACGATGACAACCTCTCCGGCAGCAGGCGAATGCACAGCAACATCCACAATCGAAGAACTGGCTGTCTTCGCGAGATACTGATAAGCGCCGATCGGTCCGGCCACGGAAAAGGCTTCTGGCGCTGTTCGTATACGTTCCCGATAAGCATCATCGTTTTCCTCATCGGTCCCGCCCCAGCTCTCCGTTAGATTAACAACAGAGGCAACATAAGCTATCGGATCAACGATCTGAGTCAGATGACCAGGTTTATAACGGTTCCCGATTTCACCTGCCTCTGTACAAGTTACCTCCACATCAACGAAGCTCGCTCCAACGGGGACCTCAACGTAGCTGTGAGTAGCAAAATATCGCTTGGGATCTCCTTCATTGCATACTCTTGTACCAGCCAAGATACCGACTGCAAAGGTTTGTGCAACAGATAATGTAAAACGAACATTCGTTGTAGCAGCCGCTGCAGGAAAGCGAGTCGTTTCGGTAAAATACCCCATTTCGTCTAGGATGCCGCTCGGCGCATACCGTAGATGGTTCGCTTTGGCCGTAAGATTGATTAAAGTCCGCTGCTGGACGATGATGGACGCTATAGACAATAAAAAGAGGCGTATAGGATCGCCTGGATAAATTGCGCGACCGCTGATAGCCTCAAAAGAAGTAATTAAGTTGTCTACTGTATCCGTCACATCGGTACTCACGAATTCAAATTCGGGTAATTCTACGAGGGCCATTATTCGACCACCTCTTCTATAATTTCAATTTGAACGATCGGCTTGATCATGCCGTTTTGGTCATCCGATTCAAATGAGACCTGAACGACGATTGCGCGAGGTTCATAAGTCTGAATGGCAGTTGTTATCAACCCCGTTAAGCGTGCTTGAGCTATGAGTGTTGGCTCATCTAACACACTAGAATCAAGACCAAAAGCTCTATCAAAAGGCACGCTGCCTTGCACGGTCTTGATGATTGTCCTCACATTTTGTGTTATTTCTTCAGCTAGGTTGGGGCTGAAGTTTATGGGTACCGGCACGTCATTCACTTCAATCATTTTTTGTTCACCGCCACATATTCCTCTATGGATAGGCTGGCATTACCGACAATGATATTCCCGTTCTTGTCTAGAACATCCCAGGTTTGCGAGAGAGACGTTATAACCCACAATCCCGTGCCTATGCCCTTACCGCCTATCGTTAGCGCTACAGCCTTACCTTCACGCTCTAAGGCGACAAGCGCATCCAATTCCTTACGCGGGTTCAATCCGTATCCGGCATCAAATCGCATATTAAAACTAATGGTATCCAGTCCAGGGCCAATACGCTGGGTGAGTGGTTTTTTACCGATGATTTCATGTTTCGCCCATCGACCAGCAGTTGATCGACTAAAATCAGTAAACGTGCGGATCGTCTTTGGTGTAGCTACAAATACAACTTTTCCAAAGGAGCCTATCATGGAAACAACGCCCCATAGTTGATCGTACCCGTAACCTCGAGATCGCCGTCAATCTTAACTTTACTCATCGGTTTTACATGAAGAATACCGTCGACCGGACTATAGTAAACATGACTGCCATCCGGAAACCACATACCGAATTGCTTCACCTGATTCGATGGAGGCGTGTCAGCTGTCGTATAAAATGTGCCAAGACAGAATCCCGTACTAATGCCATTTCCCAAGAACACACATAATACACTCGACCCAACCGCCGGCATTGCAAACATACCTGTATGCAATAATAGCGGCAGCTCGTCGCTGACCAGACCATCCACATCAGGGAACGTAACGCGTACCGTGCATCGCTGAGCGTTGATTGATGAAACGATTCCCGACCGAATCATACTTTTTAATAGAGTCATGTTACCACCTCAATACTTTGCGAATTTCGATGCTCGTACTATAACCACTGCTGCCTACCGAATGTGAGGCGCTAACTATGATATATTTTCCGTCAAAACGCCCCCAGCCAGATAGCTGAATGGTCAAGCCCGATGACATGCGAATATCCCCCGCAAGCTGCAAGCTGGCGCGACCGTAATTCTTATTCTCTTCACGCAAACGATTTCGGGCAATCCTTCGAGCCTCTGCCTGTGACTTTACACTTTCATTAATCTTAAGCAGAGGGCCGCTCGAAGGCGCTCCAGGCGGTGTGTAGAGCACTTTCACATCTTTCTTTTTAACGGGATCACTATAAACAATCTGACAGGCCCGGTAAGCCGCATCTGTTAAGCTCCAGCCGAATGAATAGCTTATGATAGAATCAATCCCTCTAGTGAGCGTAGCAGCAGTAGAACGACGTTCGTATTCAGCCTCGTCAAACAGCACCAATTTGCCCGATGAAACCTTTAGAGCAATCCCCTCTTTCGTGCAAAGATCAAGCAGGAAGGACATGTCTGATTTCTCCGCTTGATCGATTCGATCATAAGAAGGGTTATCCGGTGCATCGTAGAGTAATGAGAGTTTTGAGCGATTTGCAATATCCTTTGCAATAGCTTTGAGAGTGATCTTCTCCCAAGCCTTTGAACGTACTTCGCGCCTCGCCGATGTTCCCGCCGGTATGGACAAGGCTTTAATTTGTACCGTGTCAGGCGGCCCATTCAGTGTGGCTGAATCAACCTCAAACAAGCCTAACGGATACGTTTTTGATTCATTCGGACCGTTCCAGTTGATGGTTCGAATGGATGCCTTAATGGTATCGCCCGCCGCGGGGCTCCATGCACCTTGCCATTTACGCTCTCGGTCCTCTAAAGTCAGTTGAAGGTCGTCCAATTGGCCGCTAGGGTTATCCATGTAGCTAAGATCCATCAGAGAGTCTGCAAGATCAGCCGTTATATCCTTGCCATTATAATTTACAATCACTTCAGCACTACGTGCTTGCTGCATACCTCACCTCTTCCACGGCGGCAGCTGATCCGGCAGTTCAGCAGGTGCATCCGGAATCGACAATTCAATGCCTGCTGAAAAGATAACCGTTGCAGCGTGCGCCTGATTTGCATGAATCAACAAAAGCATGAGCTTCTCATTCGCATATATTTTGTATGCGATCATATCCCATGAGTCGCCTTGAGTGGTTGTATAGATCACGCCATGCCCACCCGCCTTTGTTGTGCCTTAAACGCGTTAAATTCTTGTTCAAAATCACGACGGGTACGCTTTTCCATTTGCTGTACCGCTTCTTTATCGGCGCTACCATAGAAATTGTAGGTTGGCGAGAAATAGAAATCACCACTTTCAGTTGATGAAGGTGAGGTCAAGCCCATCGAAGATCCCGCTGAATGCCATAAGTCACGGCTACGCTGGCTATTATTCTCAGGAATAATCCACTCATTCGATTTTCCTTCACCGACCCAAGCGAGCTCTGGCCGTGTGACATATCCTCCATCAGCATATCCGCCGATTTTCGGAATTTCGGGTATGCTTACACCAAATGTTTCACCGCCAATACCTGGTACCCAATCTGGCACATCAATGCTTACCTTGTTGATGCCTCGAATGGCGGCATTAATTGCATCGATTGCAAGATTGATCGGAAATGTCAGAACAGATCCTAGTGCGTCGAATATGCCTTCGAATATGCCTCGTACACCTTCCCAAGCCTTACCCCAATTCCCCGTAAATACACCGGTGATAAAGTCAATGATTCCGCCCAACACGTCGAATAGACCACTTAGTACACCGCCAATCGCTGTTATCGCATTGGATACAATCGACTGTATGATCGGGAATACAAAGTTAAACGCATCAAATATGCCATCGACAATCGGCTTGATGATGCCCCAAATTGCTGTAAATAGCTCTGCGATTTTATCACCAACAATCATGATTTTCGGTAATATTGCAGCGATAACGCCTGATATAGCCGGCATGACATCTTTGGCGAGGAAAGTAAATATATTCGATAACACGGGCCAAAGTTTTGAATTAATGTAGCCTACGATCGGCATAATCGTCGCTATAATCTTTGTGCCCACTTGAACAAACACCTTTGCAATCGATACGATGACGGGAAATAATTGTTTGATTATCTTGCCAATAGAACCCATAACACTCATCACATGCGGCTGAATGGTGTCCCAAATAGCCAGAACATTATCCTTGTACGTTGTCCACATACCAGTCAAATTTTCGATGTATGAACCGATTCCCGCAGCATTTTCACCGTCGCCGCTGAAGCTGTCCCAAATGCCCGAAACAAGTCCAGATATTTTGTCAACCGCAGGACCGATTGCAGCACCTACCTTCGAGAAAGCAGCTTGAATGCCAGGCATTGCTTCCGCTAGAAACCCACTGAACTTTTCCAACATTGGCAGCGCAGCATTAGAAATGGGAAGCAGCAGACCCGTTTGAAGCTGTCTGCCAATGCCTTGAAATGCCTTACCAATCGTGTCGTACTTTATTTTAGTAATTTCGCCCATGCTGTCCTTAGTCATATCAAACTGACTACGGGCAGTACCCATTGCCTCGATTACTCCAGCTTCCAAATCCTCAAACTGCGTACCAAACAAACCTACGCCGATCGCGTTCTTTTTCACCGGGTCCTCGATTGAAGAAATAGCGGCTGCTACAGTACGGAAAGCTTCTTGTGCGGCGGGGCCGCCAGCAGCAAATGTTGCTGACATTTTTTTAGCATTCATACCGAGTGATTTGTAAGCATCCACACTGGTTTTGGACATATCTTTCGATCGGATGTTGAATTCCTTAACGGCATCCCCAACCTTATCCAAATTAAAAGCGCCAGCTTCTAAGCCGGCGCCAAAGGTATCAAACATTTCAGCTGCGCTGAATCCAAGTGTGGAAAAGTGTGGTGCATATTCATTCGCGCTATCTAGGAGCTCGTTTGACTTATTCAAACCATTCTGAGCACCTTGCGCAAGAAGGTTATATGCCTGGTCGCTGGTTACTCCGAAGTTTTTCATCATCGTATCAGCTGCCTTGACACTTTCTGTCACGTCTTCACCAAATGTATCACGGAATGCTATGGCATTTTGAGTGGTACTCTCCAGCGCAGCACCCGATTGCTTCGTGACTTGTTCCACTAGGCTCAAAGATTCAGCAATATCATAAAAATTCTCACCGATAGCCTGATTGTAAATGTTTTTGGCGACATTGCTGAAATCGCTCATCTCAGTCTCTGTTGCTCCGGTTGAAGCTTGGATTTGAGCCATCGCTGTGCTGTACTCGTCAGCAAATGAATAGGTGGCTGCACCAGCAAGACCAATTGCAGCTCCTGCCGCTAATGCTGCGCCGCCCATAACCGCGACGCCACCAACTAGCGCACCACCGCCGCCAGCTCCTCCACCCGAAGGACCTCCACTTCCACCTCCACCACCTGATGGACCGCCTGCATCTTGTAAATCACGCATGCGGCGTTCAAGGTCCTGCACTTCTCTTAAATACCTTTGCATGTCGTTTCCGAACATGTTACCAGGCATGCGAATGGTGCTGATTTGGCGAAGGTTTTGTAGGAGAGCTCTTGAATTCGCAACCGCTTCGCGCAGCTCCGTATTCATGTTTCCAAACATACCGTTAGGAACAGGATTGGAACGAATATCACGGAAATGACGCTCGAGGTCCTGCAAGCCATCCCGCAGCGGTCTAACCATGTCACCGGATATGCGAATGGCATTCAGCTCACGTGCTCGTTGTTCCAATTCGCTTAAATCGTGCAACGCTCGCGTCATGCCCGACGTGTAACTTCCTTCCAGCTTCGCGGCTAGCTCAAAAGCTATCTTGTATACTTTACCAGCCATAAATCACCTCTTTTTCGGCTGCTGGGCCGCCTTTGCCCATTCCTGAAGCTCGCCTATAGGGACACTTAAAAAATAGGTCATAGGCGTGTTCAAAGAGCGAGAAAGGGCTGCTATGTGCTTTCGCAGCAGTAGCAGCCCTCCCTCTTCGGCTATCCCTAGCCTAGCAAAAAATTTTGTGCCAACATCGTTACCGCAGAAAAGTCCTTTGCGTTCAAGCATCGAATAAATTCGACGGGTTGTTTTGCGGCTCTTGCAGCAACATGCGCCAGATATCCCTTTGCGACCTCCAAAACCGGAACGAATTCCTTGCTCTCGGTTTTGAATTGGCGCTCAGCTGAAAGGATATCGTCCGATTCGAGTGAATCAAAATCAAGAACGATTTCAGTTACTGTTTCACCGTCAAATTCAATCGGCTTTTTCAATACATATTGTTTTTCATTCATTTGCTCATTTCCCCTTATTTACCGAGAGCTGCGCGCTCTGCGGCGAGATAGTCAACGCCATTTACAATGAAAATCGAATTGAATTTATCCAACTCTAAGATCGTTTTACCGCCTGCAATAATCTTGACATAGGTCACCTCGAGCTCGTTACTCGTTCCGGTAGTAGCCCCTACCTCCAAGCTGCCGAGATTCAAATTCTTTGGAATTCCTCGGACAGAGATTTTTGTTGGAGCGCTTGAATACAGACCAGTCGACGAATCCAATGTTTGGCTCGCAATCCGAAAATCAAGCGCATGCTGCTTTGGCGCTAATAGCGAGATAGATGCAGGGTCGATTGTCCGCCAGTTGATCGTTACGGACGATGCCCCGAAATGACCAATTGTCGGGCTGTCGATCTCACCCGCAATACCTGCCCCCTTAATAGTCTCCGACAACGATTCAAAGGACGGCAGTTCAATGTCTGCCGTCCCCAAAAACTCCGATCCATTACGGTATACGGAGTAATTCGTAACTTTTTCAGGTATCTTCATTCGTCAGCTCCTATCCGAATAGCGAACCGAGATAGCTCGAATCGTATTCCAGTATAAAATTCATTTCTTGTGCCGGCCCTGGAGGGGTCAAATAGACGTGGAATTTAATAATGCCCCCTAGTAAATCCGTTACAGGATTTTCGGAGGCATTAAATTCTACACGGCCACCCAGCAACGCCCCAACCGACGTTAAACCATTGAGCCAAATATTGATGCTATCCGTCACCGTCTCAATCAAGCGTTTGTTGGTTGGATCATCGACCTTCTGCCAATACGTCAGGACGATACTGTTCGCAATCCAATCAAACATGCGTCTAATGGCTATGAAAGCATCCTTGGCGTCCGTATTCGCCGGAGAAGCGCCTGTATGGTTGCCCCATGACTTCCATCCCCCAATAAAGTTAAGAGCCGTCACAATGCCGTTAGCGTTGAGATAAGCGGCTTGATCGGGACCGAGATACACTTCTAACCCATTTGCTAAGACTGCACTGTTTGCTTTAAGCGGCTTATTAGATGGGGAAGCATATGGAATGCCGTTATAGGCTGCATCTGTAGCCCCGATAGTCCCGGCGATTTGAGTAGATAAATGATACTGCTTGCTGCCGATCGCAACTTTCGGCCATGCAGCAATTTGGCGAATCGCTGTATAGTTATTCGTGTTTTTCCACCCAGGTGCTTCCGTATAAACATCCGCTCCGGCAACAGTGGACGGGATGTCCGTTAGCGCGATCGCTTTGAAATGGCTATTAATATTACCTGCCTTTGCAACCATAATCGCCGCGACGGTCGGATCGGTTGAGTAACCAGGAGCTAAAATTAAACTAGGAACTACACCAAACCGTGGGAACACCTGATTAATAAGCTCCAAGCCCGTTTGTTTGCCCGTCCCAGCGTCCACGCCGCCAATAATATCCGCAGCATCTACAGCAGCAGGATTCAGCTTGTCGTATCCTACCTGCAATGCAGTTGCATTCGCCGGAATTGCACCGGTTGACTTACGAGTCACAATCGTATTTCCATCATTATCAAACGCTAGCGTGTAATCCGTATCTTTGGCATACGGCGTGACTCCATCGGATGATTTAACGATGACACTCGCATGCATGACGCCTTTTACCGAAAGTTTCAAAACGCCAGCTGCTACCGGAGCACTTGCCGGAGCGACTGTTGTCTTGTGGTCTGCGGGGTCGAGAACGTTAATAAAGATGACTGGCGATAAACCAAAAAGACGGAAATGCGAATCCATAACCTCGCACAAGCTATACGATGCAAAATCATCCGAATAGCCAAGCTTACCAACTGCTTCAGCAAACGAATAGGCCAGGATCGGAACGTTAACAGGTAACGTTGTCGCCTTACATAAATTGACCGGAGCCGTACCAACAACGACAGGAATCGCTGACGCGACTTGCGCCGGTGATAGTACCGATGTTGCTTGCTCATTTACTGTTACACCATGTGCCATGTAAAGCCTCCTATCCTCTCAACGCATTGAGCGTTTGATATGCTTCATATTCTGATGTGCCTGCTTGCTGCGAATTATTCTGCGCTTCCACCATAGATATAACAGGGACGATTAGATCCGTAATGGCGGAGTGCTGCTCAATCAAATCGCTCAAGTATGCAGGAACGCCACCCTTAAAAACAGTGAACTGTGTTAGGCGTCCACCTGGCAGGTTAGGACCCACATAAATAAGTTGTTCGACTGATTTTGCCTTAGCGGTTGTTTTACGTTCTTTTTTTTCTGATTCTTGATCTGCTTCACTCATATTCCTTCTACCTCCTCGCTTATAGTTGGGAGCGTCCATGTCGTGATAGCCTGGCCGATATACTCCGGATTAGACTGCCCCTCGAAAAACTCCCATTTGTATGCGTTTGGCTGCTCAATTTCAAGTCGAAATTGATTTTCTAATGTTCGCTTTTTCAAAAGTGCCATCCTCACACGTTCCATCACGTTGAATATGTCTTTAGGTGCTTCTGCGTCTTCCGATTTCGTTCCGAAATACAAATTAACGATCACCTTATGACCGTCAGCCTGTATTTCACCTTTATGAAGCCGTACAATGATATACGGAAACTCAGGAACGTTCTGGTTTCCCAATACTTTCTCGGGCAGATAAAATTCATGGACTGCCGGCTGCTGTGATACGTTATCCGTCATAACAGCCTCGATAAATCGCTTTATAGCTCCACTGAGCAAAACCGGGGTAGACAACCTGGTCACCTCATTTCAGGATACGACCGACTTCATGATCAATCCGCTTGTACATGCGTTCTTCGGCCTGATCCTCGACGTGTTTGATTACTTCTGGCGCGTTCATCATGATTGCAACCGCTGGGCTGCGCAATTCTTCTACTGGCAATTCAGGGTAATTTCCTTGTGCGTTCTTTCTCCGCTTTGCACCACTCTGGCCAGTCGGAAATTTACGCTTCATCACCATGACTTTTGAGCCTGTATCCCGAATATAAGCAGACCTAATTGTCTTGGACTCCCCTTTTCTAACCTCAACCTTGACGGGTTTTGGCTTCCTTGGATTCCAGCTTTTCGGACTGTACTTAAACCGCGTCAATGGTAGGTTAGGGCCGCTCGCTTTAATGATGACCTCGCCGGAAGAAGCAGATGAATAAACCAGTTTCATAGCGCCCTTAACTTCTGATGCTTTGATCTGATAGGTCTCTCGAACCTTGCGGTTAGCTTCTGTTACAACGCCTTCACCAACGCGATTCAAAGCTCTTGAAGCCGCATCATCCATCTTTTCTTTTAGTGCCTTGACGACCTTCACAGCTTCGCGCATGCCCTCTACCCTCAATCGACATTCGCCTCCAACGTAACCGCGTAGATTCCGCAGTCGTCCGATGATTTGACAACGGTATATGTGACACCGTCCAGCGTCAGGCGGACTCTATCGCGAGGGATACCACCGAACGCAATATCAAATTCAGCAGCATCAAAATGTGCCAACTTGCGGACAAGCGAAACACCCTCCGCATAATCCAGAGGGTGTACATTGTCCGTAGCTTCAGATATGACCGCTCGAATTGCCTTGCCATCCACCACGTGAAAGTCTGCAAATTCATCCGTATTGATAAAAATCGAAATATCATGAGTAGCTTGATCCTTAAAGGCACTCATCATTATCTGTTCCGTTTGTTTTTCTGCGCATTATCAAGACCAGGGATTGTAATGTTAGGGCCTTCACTGCCTGCTTCTTCTTCCGGTTCAGAATCATCACCTGTATCCTTTTCCTCATTATCACTTGCAGGAGGATCTACTGGCTTTTTATTCTCTTTTAGCTCATCGAAATCGTCTTGTTCGAAAACATCCACGACGCCAGCTGCTAAAAGCTCTTGTTCATCTCTTTCGCTCAGTCCTTCGATGATATCGCCAGCATTATAGATATTTTCACCGTCGTCGACCTGCCCAGCCCTTACTATTACGCTCATAACCATAGCCTCCTAGTAAACGTCAGCGACGAACCAACCGTCGACATCGTCAGGGATTGGGATAGGTCGAGACGTCAAACGAATCATACGCGCATCTGCATTTTGGTCTGACCAGGACTTAGGAACTTTTGCGCCTTCATATGTGTGAAATTGTCCATCTGCTTCCAGCTGTGTAACAGCTCCGTATGAGAAATTCCCAAGGTTTGGACGACATAGAATGACATGATCTTCCGGAATGTATGGCTGTTCAACACCTTCATCATCAATAAACCAGGCAGAATACGTGTAGAGTTCCAAACCGAGACCGGGAAGCTTGCCGCAATAGGTTAGAGCTTCATCTATTACGCTAGGATGCATTAATGCCAATGTAGAGTTTTGCTGCTTCAACATGTTATCGATTTCAGGATCAGATCGGAATTGCTTCCATGCTCCTTGACCGAAGATCGCCATTGTTGGCGCTGAACCAGCTGTTTTGATAACATTTAAGCGCCATTGTTCCATATTTTCGTACTTCTTCCCAGCAGATCCTGCATCATTCCACTTAGCCGTGCTTGTGAGCGTGACTTTATTCGTAAAACCAAAATTAATTTCATCTTCAACAAATTCCGAATCGAGTTTATCGATGAAGCCTTTAACAACAATCGGTTTACCTAGCAGCAGCTCCCGCGCCATCCACTCAATTCGGCGTGCGATCATATCATCGAGCTCGCTGAGATCCGTACCGAGCAATTGCGCTTGGCGCTGAGCAGGTGTCTGCTGGCTGTACAAATTCTCGCCAATTCCACGCGTTACAAGATCATCAAGTGTTAGGACGCGCTGCGGTGCAATTTTGGGAGCCGTGTATTTTTTCGTTTTGAAACCGTCACGGGCCACGGTAATGCCGCCAACACGTGGCGCGACAAATGGCGCCATTGGACGCTTCCCTTTTTTGTAATCAAAAAGCACGTCCTCCGTCACGAATGTTTTCGGTGTCGGGAAGAACGTGCTTGAGAAAAATTTACGAAGTGGCAGCGTCTTACGGACCGCCTGCAGCATAGTAATCGTTTTATATAAATCCAAATTCATCTTCGATATTCCTCCTATTCATAGGCCTGAACGTCTTTTAGAAAGATCCCGTTCAGTCGCAAGGTTGCTTCATGATTTGCTGCAGTATCTGCGCCGCCAAATACGAGCGCATCTCGATTAAATAGACCGGATGAATACGCCGATGTCTTAACATCGCCAGCGGTCGTATCGATATCATTGGTTAAAATGCAGTTAGCCGACTGGCTGCCGTCTACACTGGTGCTGTCTGCTTTTTTCGCTTTCTTTGAAGCTGTTATGATGCCAACGACTGTACCACGCTTTAAAACCCCTTGCCCGGATGCCACAACAATGCCCCTCGTATCTAAAGGATGCGTGGTGCCTGCAATGAGATTGTCAGCTGTGGTCGAGCCGTAATCGTTATTCACTAGATTGCTCATTCTATTTCCCCTCCGTTCCGCGTCCAGCATTAATTGCCGCAGCGATCAAGTCGATATTTTGTGCTTCCTCTTGTTTTTTCAATTCTTCTTGACCAGGTGGTGTTTGAGAATGAATGGATGCATTCTGTTGAAGCTCTTGCTGTCGATTTTCCATATGTGTGATACCTTTGCCCGCATCAGCTTTCATCGAGGCTAGCGCAAGCTCAGCTGCATTCATAGGAGAATTGTATTTCGCGGATGCTACGAGATCACTCGAAATATTTGCTGCTATTTCGTCAATAGCTTTCATCCGCGCTCTCTCAGCTGTAGTTGCTGCATTCACGACCTCATTGTAAATATCGGGGTAATGCTTTTTAAGATCGTCCATGTTTTTAATTTCCACGGTATTCTCACGCTCCTTTATATGATTTTGAACTAGTGGAATGATTGGGTATGAAGGCGCAAGTGCAGCCTGCTTCGAAATGATCGGCCGGCTAGTGAACTGCGACATATCATGCGTGACAGAATTAACAACCATATATCGATTGTCATTGGTTATGGTCGCTTCGACTTTTTCTTCGAACATAATCTCGTCGACAAATCCTTCTTTCTTTGCCTCTTCTGCCGTCATCCATTTTTCCTCGGACATCAGGGCTGAAAGCTCGGCTCGATCGCGTCCGGTTTTGTTCATGTAGGCGTTCATGATGCTGTTCTTCGAGGTTTCGAGAATCGCCTTCATCTTGTCCATATCACCCGAATTGTAAAGGCCATACAACATAAGCAGCGGATCGTGAAGCATCACCTGCGCAGCAGCTGCCGCTTTAATGACATCTGCTGCCATAATAACAATCGTCATGGCGCTTGCTGCCATGCCATCAATAATCGCCGTAACGGTAGCCGGATGACTTTTAAGCTGCGTATAAATCGCAATAGCAGCTGAAACGTCACCGCCTCCGGAGTTTACCCGAACCGTTAGTTCTGTAATAGCTCCAAGTGCTTTAAGATCATCCGCAAATTGGCGAGGATAGATTCCATCATTGCCCTCCACCCACCAAGGCTTTTCTGATTTAATACTCCCGTATAAAATCAGTTCACCTGCTGCAGGATTGATGCTGTTAAATTGCCAAAACTTACTCATCTTCTTGTTTCACCTCCTTCTCTGGGTCTGTTGCTGGCGTAATTCCCACGACCACGCCAGCGTTTGCCAGCACTTGTTTCTCAACGGCCAACTGCTGTACGTTCGTCCAAAAATCTGAACCATTAATTTCAATGGCTTCCCGCTCATGCGTACTAAGACCAAGCGCAATACGCTTTTCAGATGCAGCGACCTCTTTAACAGGATCAAGCTGACCGGGTGCTGGTCCATTCCATTCAGCTGCTACCCATGCTTTACGAATGGCAGGGTCATTAAAAAAGCCCGGCGCGTGAATTCGTCCGAGCGCGATTGCCTCTGCTAGCCATTCCTCATAAACCGGCTGACAAAACTCTTTGGCCGTCCATTGTCTTCGCATACGAAACATTTTCCACGCTTCCAGTAAGGCAGCACGAGAAGCTGAGTATGACGATTGAAAGGATTTAAGAAGCAGTTCATAGGGAATTTCAAGCGCTGCCCCAATATGCCGACATAGGGCCGTAACAAAAGGATCAAAATTCGAATTTGGTCGCCCTGGATTCGCAATTTCAACATCCTCGCCAGGCTCAAGTACATTAATAGCGCCGATGCCCATTTCGTAAGCGTTTGGATCGCCAGCAGCCACTTGCTGCTCTGGCCCTATCATGTTTCCAAGTGGAATATCCGATGATGGTCCATTCGATTTAATGAATACCGTAAACATGCCTGCAATGACGCTCGCCATCAGCTCTGCCTCTGTGTATCTGGTGAGCTGCTTAAGCGTTTCGATTACCGGCGCAAGAAACGGAACGCCTCTGCGCTGTTCAGCTCTCTCCGTATCCATAAGGTGGAGAATGTTTGGGCAGCCCGTTTGCGAGCCATATGCCTCCACTCTTGTCCAGTTACGTATTTGATTCGAGCTGTAATCGGTAGCGTACGAGTTCGCGATATGATAAGCAACTAGCGCGCCGTTCTGATCCACCTCCACACCCGATATGATTCGGTTTCCATTGCTTGCCTTTCCTTCTACCCTATCGCCAATCACATTTGAACCCATTGGCGTACTAATCCGGTCGGCTTCAATCAGATGAAGGCGTAGCCCATAGGGCATCCAGGGCGTACGCTTCTCGTTTCGAAACAACGCAAACGAATCGCCATTCATAAGCATGCCAAGGAAAGCAATCCCCTGCTGATCATAGAAGTCATTCATTTTAATGGCATCTGAATGCTTTGACTCCGCCCAAATCGCAAACTCTTTTTCAACCTTGCCTCGCCATTCATCGGCTTGCTCATTGCTCATACCCAAGACTTCCGCGTCAATCCGTGATTTAAGCCGAAGTCCTGAACCAATCACATTCGTTCTAGCCGTTTTAAGAGCTGCCGCGCCAATTGCTCCGTTCATATAAAGATCTCTTGAGCGCCCACGCAGCGTTTCAAGTGAGCGATCAATGTCATCCTTTGGATTTAACGCATTCGCAATCCAGCCACGCATGCTTTTCTTTTGATGACTGGCTCCGCCTTGCTCGTATCCATTTAACACCTTCGTCACTTCACGTGCAGCCACACGCCGCATACCCGCTTCGGGGTTGAAGAAAGACACCAATCGATCGGTCATGTTCAAATTATTCACCCTCCTTCCCAATCCAACGCATGCTAAATATCACGCGGTATAACACCAAATACGCGGTTACGACCACGTCCGGCAGCCTTGGATTCCTCAACTGCAATCTCTCTTTCAAGCTGTTTAATCATGCTCGTAATTTCTGATAAATTTGCTCTCGTCAAATTACGGCCGGCAATGGCATAACTCTGTGCACCCGTCAGAATGGCTGTTTCGCATTGCAGATAAGCAAGCCTGCGTTGTTTCAGCTCTAGCAATCTTTCACTCAATCGTATTCCCTCCTATCCGATTCCTTTATTCACGACACCTTTTCGCCGCGCTGGTGTAGCCGCAGCTTTTGCCTTCGATGGTTCATTCTCTTCCTGCCTTCGCTGTAACAGTGCAGCAAGGACCGTCTCCCCACCAATGATTTCAAGCGCGACATTGGCATAATTCCGACAGTCAAGCGGCTCGTTTCGGGAACCGGCTCGTTTCAATTCCCAATGAAAGGATGGTCTTCCTTTGACATAACGCATGACCTTATGTTCAGAAGTTAGCCCTTTAAAATAACTCTCATCGTAATCAGGAGAAGCCGGGAAATGACAATAGCCTGCCCCGATGGTATCCGAAGCAAGCCGCGATGCTAATGTATCTTTACCAACGTCAACACCTATATTAAAAAGCCAAACGCCTGCGTCATTCTTCCGTTTAGGTTTCATGATTAAAGGGATACCATTTCCGCCTTTACCTTTTATCGCCCATACTCGCCGCAGCTCCCTCTTTTTACAGTACGTATATACCGCTTTTGTGAAGTGACCGCCAGTATCGATCGCCGTTGACATCACCTGCATGTCTGCGCCGTCCGATCGAGCAAACGAAGCATTAATGACTTGAGCATCGAGCATATCCCAAACGTGCTTTTGCCCTGGATTACCCATGATGACTCCGTACTTAATACCCCAGCTCTCCGCTTCCTCGCCCCATCCAACAATTTCATACTCCAATCGATTATCCTGAACGTCAACCCCACATGTGAGCAGCAGAACTTCATCCGGTACATCAGCAGAATAAGGCTCGCAACGCTTCATTAGTCCTTCTGATTCAACACCAGTTCCGCGTTCTTCCCACGTTTCTGCAAGCGACGTATTCGTCCACGTCTTTAATTGTTCAACCCCGCCCCGCTTGGCCTCCATAAAATTTTGGACGACCTCAGACCAAGAAACAAATGTACTCGACAGCTCGTTTAGATGAAATCCTCTTGTCTTAGCATTCTTCTTACGTGCAATCCACTTCGCCTCAACAGCCTTCCACACATACTCGTCATGCATTTCACCACAAGAGCGGCAAGCATGTGTTACGTCACTTGCTGTCTTCGTTTCCTCGTCATAGGTGAAGTGAAGCTGCGGCCATGTCAATGGCTGGTATTCTTCGCAGCTTGGACATGGATAACAATATTGCTCCATGGTACTTTGTTCATAAGCAAATTCAATGCGTGATATCCCTTTGGTTGTCGGCGTACTTACTAAAATTCGCTTTCGATTCCAAAATGTTGTCGTTCGCTTCGTAACCAAGTTAACCGGATCGCCCTCTGTACCTGCTGATGCTGGATATCGGTCCACCTCATCGAGCAAAACAACGCGAATCGGGCGACTTGCAAGTGAAGAAGGCGCATTTGAACCAGCTAACGTAATATGTCCGCCAGGGAACTTCTTGTGCAAGAGGGTGTTCCCGCTATCCCGTGACTTTACATCTCTCACTTTGTCACGTAATTTCGGCGTATCCCGCAACATTGGGGCTAGCCGATCTTTAGAAAACGCCTCAGCGAGCAGCTCCGTCGGCTGTACTAACATGATAGGAGCCGGGTCCTGGTCGATAAAATAGCCAATCGTATTCAGAATAATCTCCGTTTTACCCACCTGTGCTGACCACATTAAGATTATCGTTTCTACATTCGGGTCATTGAGTGCATCCATCGGATCACGTTGAAACGGAGCGCGGCTTGTCCGCCATTGACCAGGCTCTGCCGAAGCTTCAGGTGACAATTTCCGATAAGCGTCCGCCCATTCCGATACGGTTAGCTGTGGCGGCGGCGCAGCAACTTTCGCGCATTCTCGAAAGAGGCGATATAATTTATCCCGATTCGCCATCGGCATGTTCCTCGACATAGTTCTCATTCAATTCGTGGAATTTCTGCGGATCGTAAAGCGATAATTCATTTAACGCTTCATAAACGGCATCTCCCAGCATTTGCAGGATGACCGGCATCTTTTTACCGACTAACTGAGCGGCCAATTTAGTCGGAATAGCTAAAGTCCGGGAGCGGAACGCAGCAATCATATCGTTCATGACTTGAGATACATCCTCAGATCGGTGCAACTCTCCTTTCATAACCGATAGATTCATTTCAGCCATTTGTCTTTTCGCTCTTTCATGCAGAGCTCGCTCGCCAAAATAGTCCACTTCGGCATCTGTTCCACCATCTCTAGCCTGCAAACTTTGAATGTATTGTTGAACGCTTACGACAAGCTTATATTTACCGCGATTAAGTTTTACGAGAATGCCTTCCTCTGCCAACTGCTGAATGCGGCGATTGCTCAAATTAAGAAGTTTTGCCATCTGATTTGTCGTGAAAAGCATTTCGCTTTCTTCGCTTTTTTCTTTTATCATTTCGCTTTGTCCGCCCCCTTCCTCATCACATGAAAACACAAAAAACCCTTGACAAATAAGGGTTTCAGGTTCCTGTTTATTTATACATAGCATTGCATATGGCAGACCCACGAAACGCAACGACCATATTTTTTCTGTCGCTAGATGAAAATCGGGCTCACGCGCACCCGCACCTATTTGAAAGCCCAGAAGTACCTTTTTGGGCTGAATTGGAACGTTGCAAATGGGCTGAAATGGCAGTTATCCACTGGGTTTCCACGTTATCCACGAGTTACCCATATCTTATAGAGAGGATAATTGGTGATACGCTTCTTTTCCTTACTCTCACAAAGGATTGACCCACTTGTATAATATGAGTTACACATGCCCGCATTATGGATAACTAGATCCTAAATCGCTTCGTCGCTAGGTTGATCGTATCTTGAGCAATGCCAATGTATCTAAGCGTAATAGATGGCGACGAATGGTTAAATATCTTCTGAAGCATCGCTATATCCTTCGTCTCTTTATAATAAAAATATCCGTACGTTTTTCGTAGTGAATGATTCCCTACCGGTCCTATCTTGTAACCCTTGGTAATCTTCCGCAATATCTTATAAGTCATTGATCGACTTAAAGGTTTATTCACGCCTTCCCTACTTTTCAGTAAGAACTCATCATCATCCTTGTCACGGACAAGCGCTAATAATTCTCTTCGCAAATTTGGATTCATTTCAAACGTTTTTTGCTTATTGGTTTTAACCTCTGTGAGATATAAAAGATCGCGCTTTAAATCCCTTACTCTAAGTAATCGAATATCTGATATACGAAGGCCAGTATTAATGCCTAACTCAAAGAAGATTAAGTCTCTTATTTTGTTTTCTAATATTAATTTCTTTCGGATGTCAGCAATGACCTCTTTATCTCTAATCGGTTCAACGTACTTCATACCACCACCTCATTAGTTCAATTACAGAGAAAATAAAAAAACACCCGAAGGTGTCTAATTATGTATGTATATTTTTGTTTGGATATATCCATGTCGAACTAGTCAAATCATGAGCAAATAATACTTCATCGGTACCATCTGAATTTATCAACGATATCTTTGCCTTCATATTTTTTAAATCATGTATGTGTTTAATTCTTTCGTTTTTAAGAGTGGTGTACTCAAATGCCATTTTATCAATCTGAATGACTCCATCTTTAGGAAAATTTAAAGGAACCAGTGGAAAAAAAAGTTCTATACCTTTTTCGAACACCCCGATATCTATTTCGATAATATTAATAGAATCTTTTTGGCCAGCGATTTGAACTTTAGCTTCTATTCTGCAATCAAGTATTAAATCTGAGGCTCCATGATGAGATATTTTCATAAATGCTGTCCGAGTAGTATCGTAGTCGCTCTTTGAAGTTCTACGTAAAAGGGATAAATAACCCGGTGTTTCTATTACCCTGCTATTATCGTGTGTTTTAATACCCTTGAGCTTTAAAGGTGCAATAAAGTCATGCATGACAAGATATGACCTGTTTTGATCACGGTCCTTTTTTTCCTCTCTTTCTTTTTGTTTTTTAGCATTAAAGATTGCAATCGTAATAGCACCCGTTAACCCTAAATAACTTCCGAAAAACGCCAACCAACCTCTAGCATCACCTTGAACACCAGGCATATGCCAACTTAATAGACCGTAATTTATTAATATTGGTAATAACACTAAAACTATAATAATTGAATATAAATTTTTCATAATCCCTCGAACACCTCTTCGATAGTATCATACACCATCTTCCATAATCGGACAATATATGCTATGATATGGTTAAATCCGAAAGCATCGGTCAGAGAGTCGTATGGGAGAGCATCCCTGCGGCTCTTTTTGTTTGCCCTGCAAGGTGTGTTACCAGGATGAAGGTGCCTCCTCATCGTGATTTCGGTTGCTATCCGACAGTGCAGGGCAGCTCCTTTCCTCAATAGTTACAAACTACATATTGAGGTATCTATGTGATGCAGCTTAACTGCGGTTCACTATTGTCTGCCATGACGGCGTTCCTTGCAATTGCGAGGCGCTGGAGCTGCCTGTGGGGCAAATCTCTTGAGTAACTTTGTCAACCATTTTTTCATCTTTGGGACACCTCACTCTGCTGCAAAATTGTTTTGAACCTTCTTGTCTGCCCCATGGACAGCCACGGCATTTAGCCGGTTGTTGTTTGCTGTCGTTTACAGTGGGTAATCTTCTTGTAAACCTCAACCGGCTCGCCTCCTATACACACAAAAAGAGCCGCATAAGCGACTCCTTAAATTATCAATTGGTCAGCTCGTCGGAATTATCCGGCAAACTGAACAAGGGACAAGTCAACCTTGTTAAGGGCATTTAACCCCGCCTCATCATCACACGCCTGGCGACTAGCGCCTAAGGTTGGATAACCCACCGCGTGACCGAGTCCTACAAGTGATAAGGGTACAGTAGGATTCACCCGAGCATTGCTGCTCTATGAATCTAACTGTACCCTGTAGGCACTCTTATTTTTGACGCTGTTTTCACGCGATTTACGCGCAAATTATTCACGTTTCCCAAAGCTTGAGCGTATTTGCTATCGACTCAATACCTTTATTGATTTTGCGATCAACCGTTGAACGGTGCCATATCTCGAATCGCGCAACGGTCACATGATGCGGCTGCCCTTTAATATACCTGACGTCGATCATGCGCTTTACATCGTCGTCCTGTATGAGGTTGACAGCTCGATCAATGATACCGACGCTTGCTTTATAGGCATTGTATACACCTAATTGTTTTTGAGCAAGCGAATCGATTCCTCTTGCTTCGAAATCCTCGACTACTGATTTCATACGACGATAGCGTGATAAAGCTGCTTTCGCGTTCTTTAATTCTGTTTTTGTTGCTTTTGGAAATAATTCAATTTGCTCACCATACCAGTCCCATGCCATTGCCAACATTCCCCTCATCCTCTCTATTTGTGTATAATAGAAGATGAGTATGTTTAGAAGACCTCCGGCGCGCGTTCCCCAACACTGGCCGGAGGCTTTTTTATGTTTCTTGCTTATCGATTAGTCGGTTAATGTACCATTGTGCTTTCTTTAAATCTTCCACACCGTTTTTCTGTTTCCAACGCCATAAGTATTTAATTACATTTGCGGTATATACAGCTTCGATTCCAGTAAGATGAACTGTAGCAGCTTCTAACGCATCTATACACTCAACCTTACCGGAAGTATAATGTTGTGGATGGTTTACCATGTCGCTCATCCTTGATCACCTCTCATGATTTTTAATATTCAATCATCACTCATTGTCCTGAACGAATGTTCCATAGTCTAGCAACTTCTTTCTTGTCATTAGCAAAGCGACTGCTTGCACAACATATATTGCAAGTCGCTTTGTAGTTAATGTTATCCTTAAACAACTCAGCCCTACTACCGCAGAATGGGCATGGCTTAAGCTCAATCTCCTGCTGCTTCGGCTCCTGAATGGCCTTCGCGTCTTCTTGCTTAATTGATTTTGCAGCCTTTATGGTGATACTCCCTTTAGATGCGTACTCCTCATACACCGCCTGTTGCTGCTGCTCTGGCATGCTCGATACCTCATAGGCGGCGGACATGTTTATGCGCCCTTCCTTAAGTTCTTCTTGGAACTTAGGAGCAAGGTTCTTTGTGATTGCTTCCATGCGACCAACCTGAGCTGGAGAAGTGTCTAGCGCGCTTGCTACTAAATCCCTCAGCCTGCCTGGTATCTTGTCTCGCTTCTTGATCTGCTCAATAATGGACTTCATTTCTTGAGCTTGTTTGATCTTCTCCCAATCCGTCAGCTGCCTAGCTGTTGAATTGGTTGTGATTAGAAGTAGCCGCTCCCGTAACTCATCTCCTTCTGTTTCAATGACACACGGGACTCGTTCAAACTCTTGATTGCCATCTAACACTAAGGCAAGAGCAGCTAGGCGGCGACGATGCCCAGCTATTACCCTATACTTACCGCCACCTGTAGGTATAACAATCAGATTTTGCTTTATTCCGAACGATGCTATGGAAGCTTTAAGCTCCTCGATTTGCTCAACGGCATAAAAGTTGTCTAACGATGGTTCAAGGTCGTGTATGGATAAGTGCGATATTTTATATTCTTGGATTCCTGCGCGCTCTGCTGTTTCTTCCAGCTTTGCACCCAGCAATTGGTTAAGGTTGAACTTTGCCAATCCTGCTCACTCCTTTTGTGTCCAATTCGATCACATTTTCAAATATTCGTCCACAAGGCTGAGATAGTCCATTGCGGCACCACATCGGCGGGAATAATCGATAATCGGTGTTGTTGCAAATGTGCTTTCATCGACCTTCTCCGTTTTACGAATGTGAGTTTGAAACACTGGAAAGTCGGATTGACTTTGAATCCATTCCTCGCCCTGCTTGTTTACCTCGTTACGTTGATAGCAAGTGACAAAGCACCCTTTTAGTATGATGTCTGGGTTTAACTCCTCACGGGTAACATCTATCTGTTCTTTAAGTTCTGCTAGACCGTCAAAAGCAAACTTGTCTATCTTTACAGGTATGATTACGTCCTGTGACGCTACTAGTGCGTTTATGGTTGATATGTTGATGTCTGGTGCATTGTCTATGATGCAATAATCATATCGCTCTGATATGTTATTGAGCGCTGTGCGCAGCCTTGTTTGCTGTGGTCGTGTGCTGTCTAGCAACACCTGCAAATTAGCATTTAATAGATTCATATTTGCAGGAATAACATCTAAGCCTGCATATGAAGTATGAGCGATGATGCTATCAAGGTTTACGTACCGATCTGTCATGACCTCTGCAATACTTGGTGCATCATAGTTATGTAGGTTAAACATCTTAGATGCATTACCTTGCTTGTCGTTATCTACCAGCAGCACTCGCTTCCCGTGTACCACGACCAAGATATGGGCGATATTTACAGCAGAGATTGTCTTTGCTACTCCACCCTTTAAGTTAATAACGGATATTGTTTTCATGTTATTTCCCCTCCCCATGTATTTCTGTATTCAATATGTTGTATCGTTGAACTATGAATTAACTTTTTTCAAACTAGATGTATACCTTGCCTCGTACTCGATTTCAACGGTGAAGTCAGTGCCACAGATGCCACAAGTCACATCATGTTCTCCAGAATCCATATCGTCGTTAGAACACTCCGAAGCGCATACCGGACAAATAAGCTTATCCGTATACCAACAATCATCCTCTGAATGTCCCTTTCCCCGAGCTTCTTTTAAAGCCTTGCGTTTTCGCTCTTTCTTCTTTTTATCTGCGCATGGTTTGCATTCGAATCCATCTGGAGATCCCCAAGGCGCTTCTTTCAGTTCCGATCGGTGTGTATTACAGGTCTTGCATCTGTTATGTTCTTCGCAAACAATGTAAGAGTAGGGCTTGCCGTTTTCCAGACACTTGTGGCATCCACAAACCCAATACCATCCGTCCTCAAATCTTTCCGCATACAATCCTCGAATTGGCGGATCGAGTTTTATTTCAGGCAATCCATTTTTATAAAACTCGTCATTCCAAACGTTTGTATGCCCCGAACGCGTCCTTTGTTCCCATTCCTTCGGTATTTCTGGAATGAGTATTTTCGTACCCTTCAAGCTCATAGCTTCACCTTCCTTCTCAAATATTCATTTTGTTGTATGAGCATCAAGCCATTCATCTATGATTCTTATTGCATAAAGGATCGGATATATCTGCAAAGGATTAACGGCGTTTCCTATCGCTTTTAGCCTTTCAACCCTAGCAGGCACTTTCTCTGCGACTCTCGGGGGTTCCCAATCGTATTGATCCATTCCCATAGGCGCTGGCTGGGGATACTGATTTACAAATTCAATCAAGGCGTTTAATGGGTTTAATCCACATCCGTCCAGCCAATTGGAAAATTCATTAGGCATTCTACCCAATCCGGATTCAATTGGCCCTTGTTGTCTTCTTCCATCACTTGGCCTTTGACGTTCCCTCTCCGTACTTCCTCTTTGTGACGGATCGATCCGTGCGGGCTGCTGCCCTTGTAAGAGGATGCTGTCGGCGTTCCCCACATCCGCACTGCTCCAGGAAGGCCGTTTCGTAAATCTTCCGCGTTTATCTCTCCACGCTTTTCCGCATCGTTCGCTCTCGGTGTCGGCCATAGCTTCCTTTGCAAATGAACCTGTGTTTGCAGGTGGGTCGATTTCTCTATCGGCCTTCCACTGGTCCGAGCCGTCATTCCCATAATTGCATCGCACGATTTTGGGGTTGGCCATAACTTCACTTGATCGTTCAAATTCAACGTCCAGCCTTGTTCTTTCTTCCGGGCTAGTCGAGGCGACTTCGGTTTGTCTGCACTCCGATAGTCCCGAGCTTGAGGGGTTGACCACAAACCCTTTTTCCAGTTCGAAATGTCCGATCTTAAACTCTTTCCTTGCCCTCCACCGTGACTCCCTACCGAGTCCGCTGCGCTCGGAGTAGCCCACAATGAATACTCTTTCTCTGTTGTTTTGCGAACCAACCGCCGAAGCCGGAAAAACAATCGGCCATGCGGTGTAACCGATTCCTTCCAAGTCAGCAAGAACATCGTCGAGCCCCATACTGATGTGTCCAGACACATTTTCACCAATAAACCAACGGGGTCGGACCTCCTCCAGTACTCGCTTAACCTCCGGCCAGAGGTGGCGGTCATCGTTCTCGCCTTTTCGCTTCCCGGCATGGGAGAAAGGCTGGCAAGGATATCCGGCGGAAATAATGTCAATTGAACGTCTTTCTGTGATGACGCCATCTGCCATCAACCTTTCTTTTGTAAAATCATGAACGTCATCAATGATTGGAATGCCTGGGAACCTCGCGCGGAGTACCTTTTGCGGGAAAGGTTCTTTCTCGCAGAAGACGATTGTTTCCATGCCTGCCCAGTGTGCTGCTAGATCGATCCCACCGATCCCGCTGAATAAACTCGCCTTCCGTAATGGAGCTGTCATTGTGCACCGGCTTCAACATGGTCTTTTTGAGGTTCTGGAACAACAAGATAGCCATCTACAATTTCAAGAATAATTTGTTCAAAAATCATTTCCTGCTGCATGCGTACCCCTCCTATCTGCTTAATAACTGAGTGATAACGTGGACCCCGAAGTCTTCATCACCGTTGGATATAATTAAAGGTTTTTCTACACCAATGATACGAATCGTTGTTTCCTCGTCCTCAACCGCTTTAAGAGCTTCAAGGAAATGCTCTGAATTAAGTGCGATCCGCATTTCTTCCCCTTCGAATTGCTCAAGTGGGATTGATTCGTCGGCAGCCCCGCCGGAGTCGTTATGACTGGAGATATTCATTTCTTGGTTCGCGATGTGAACGAATATCTTATCTGATTCCGATGTTATCCGGGCTCGCTCAACGGAACCAATTAACGCCTGCGTGGGAATCATAATCTTGGTTGCGTTATTCGGTTCGATAATACGATCGACAGGAGGGTAAGTCCCCTCAAGAATCTGAATATAAGCAGTGAGCTTGTCCGTATGGAAGATTGCTTTGTTGTTAGTGAGAGTTAGCTTGACGCTGCCGCTACTGAACAGATTCCTTATTTTCCTCAAATGGGTACCGGATATAATTACCGATTGTGGTATTTCGAAATCAACCGGCTCAGAAACGATTGCCAAACGCGTTCGGTCGCACCCTGTTAACAGCAGCCTGCCGTTTCGCGTTTCTGTTCTGATCCCCATCAAGATAGGCTCCGTTTCGCTTTTTGAAATGGCATAAGAGCATTGCGTAAGCATCTTTTTGAACGTTTCCCAGTCCAGCGTAATTGCATTGCCTTCGGGGATTGCTGGGTAAGGGCAGTCAATTAAGTCAGTACCCGACATTTCAAGCTTGGATTTACCTGATATGAATCGCACTTTTGTTCCAATCACCTCGACTCGCATCAATCCATCTGGCATTTTCTTGACGATTTCCACAACCGATTTCGCTACTAACACAATATGGCCAGGTTGCAGAATCTCAACATCTGTGGTTGGTACGACGCTCTCGATCGTTAATTTTGTATCCGTTCCGACAAGTCGTAGCCCACCGTCAGTAGCTTCGATGTAGACTCCGTTAATTAGCGACAATTGACTTTTTCCGTCTGCGGCTTCCGCAGCTTGAGATAACGGGGCTAGCAAAACATTCCGGTGTATTACAAATTTCATTGGTTTCCCCTTTCTACCATGATCAATCCATGCATTCGAATTTTTTCGGCTTGTTATAAGCCCTCACGCCCCACCAATCTCCCAGCATTTCAGCAAGATCGGCTTCGGGTAAAATATCAGTAAGTGCGACAACAATCTCTTTACGCGGACGGCGGAAATACTTAGCTATTTGCTGAATGGAATATCTCTCTTCACGTAGTCGCAATAGGTCCTCTATTTGTTCACTACGCCATGAGAGGTTAAGTTCATCACAGACGATGATTTTCCGTTCTGTTTTGGGTCTTCCCACGTGATCACTCCTTTCTCGTCTCTCGGAGAATTGTTTTGAATTCATCGTCAGTAAGAGGCTGCTTCCCCTCAATCTTGCGTCCGAGGTCGTGTATTTTGCGAAGCTCAACATCTGTAATATCTGACTTGCCCTTGCTTTCGGGAACGATATCAATTTTTGGCTTTCTCGACCAGCTACCGCCTTTGCTTGAAGCCTGTTTCCGACTATCAAAGCTCTCGTCCACTAATTTCGCTTGTTCAACGGTTAAGGCTCCGGAGTGGAAATAGTTTTCCAGCGTTGTTGTAACGAAGTTAAGGCTGTAGTTATCCGCTTTCTGCTTCATTCGCTCAAAAGCATGAATAATCAACTTCTCCTCCATATTGTCTTGATCGATGAACACTATGAATTTCTGCGCTTGAAATGGTGTAAGTGGTTTTTGGAATAAGCGGATGTGAGCTGCATAAAAGGATTCAGATTTCGAAAAGGGAACCGCAGCTTTATCTTCATCATCTTTCTTTTTCTTTTTAGCTATAATAATTGCTATATTACTAGCTATAGAGAGCCGGAATCCCTTGTTACTGCTGGTCAAACTAAACATTCGGTTTCCCTTTTTGGGAAGTTTGTATTTCCCATTTCGGGAAGTTTCCGCTTCCCTTTTTGGGAAGTCGCCCGCAGTCACATTTTGATTGACTGCATCATTTTCAAGCGATTCATTTCCCGTTTCGGGAAACTGATTTCCTATATTGGGAAGTTCATTTCCCATTTCGGGAACTATTTCATTTCCCGATTCTGGAAGCCTGTTTCCCATATTGGGAAGTTTGTTTCCCTTTTTAGGAAACGTTTTTATCAAATTCGGTGAGCGAATTTTGATGTTATCGCTCAGCAATTTGTTCCATTTTTCGATGTCAAACCCCTTAATTGGATCAAATGACCACTGATCAAAATGCTTGTTGAACTGGAAGGCGTTAATCTCACGATCCCATATAATCGCATGGGATGATTCTAACGTCTGCAGTTCTCCTTTGATGTGATTTGATCCGACACCACACAAATTAAAATCTTTAAGATTTGGAATGATAGCCGAAGGCTTGCCGCACCCCCAGCTTAAGCTAAGGATGAAATCCAAAATACTGCGCTGCCTTGCCGTGATTTTAGCTCGGTTCATCGCCCTATGTATGGAGAGCGCGATTCTAAGATTTTGGTCGTCGGGCTGAGGATTCACCTGGGACTCCAAGCGCTTCCCTCCTCTATTCTGTTTGCTCTGCTACAAGCCCGATAAGGTGCTTGATTTCGAGCGAGTAGGGTACTAAATACTGCGTTCTGATTGACTCCCAAAATTCCATGTCTGGCCAACCGCCCTCGGGATCGAGCAGCGGCACGATCTTTAGACCGTTCATATCGCGGCGTAAGACCGTACCGATGGAGCGTATGCTGTGCATACGGCAAAGCAGCATGTAAGCCAACTCGCGGTCCTTTACGTTCGTGACAATGACCGCGAACAACTTCTGCCAGCGGTGGCTATCCCACTTCTGAGCCGGTAGTGGATCGGCTAGCAAATCTACTTGCACTGTGCACCTCGCTTTCGCTAGTTTAATAGGTTTATTCAGTTGTCAATGAGCAATGATGCCTGCTTGCTCTGCATCGTCGGAGGCCCTGAGCTGGCGCTCAAGACACCCGACGATAAAGGCAATCGCCTATATCGTTTTCATTACATTTGAGATTGCCTGCAGTTTGCCGTTCCTTTCATCAATATCAAACCGGCTGCCTTGAAACCACAAAATATCCCCAACCTTAAGGGTCGCATGTTCTGGATTAAGTTCTCTTATATTCACATTTTCCTGCGTCCAAGTTATTCCGCCGTCACGACTGACTCCCATCCGAAAATAATCACGATTACGCCAACCTTTACGCATCTCCTATTTGCTCCTTTACCTTTTTCGCAATATCCGTTTGCCCAGCTCTGTAACATGCGATAAACAAGGATTCAGCAGTGGCTCGTGTATCATAATTCCATCCCTCCAGCCAAGTAATAAGTCGTTCCTCTTCTGGCTTGAGGGATCTTCCAAGAATATCTTCAAGGCGCTTCTGCATGCATTTTCCTCCTTATATATGCCGTGGTACCTATTTCGCGGACCAATCGTTTGAAGCGAATTCCCTCCGGCTGCTCGTCCAGCCATAAATGGCAATTCTTACAGACATGGAACAAATCGATTACCGTTGTTTTATGTCGGATAAGTCGCCTTCCTATGGTGTGCGCTCGCTCGGTCGCCTTATCGCCTCGGCAATGTCTTTGAACCTCACAGATACTGCCTGATCGCTCTTTTAGTTCGCTGTCTACCTTTTCACTGATCTCGCCAAGCTGCCGCTGTGTCGGTTTACTACGGGCTTGTTTGCCTGGCTTAGGAACTGGGTTGAATTGGAGTGAAAGATTCATATCTTGTTGACTCGAACGTTTACGTTACCGAGCTGCTCCGGCCGGAAAGCAAAGACGTAAGCCTTTAAAATGGACATCTCCATACTTACAAAGCCGTTGTTTGCTGTGACGTAGGCTTGCTTCTTCATATGGCTACACTCCTTTTCAAAGGGATACCCGCTATCTTCTTTTGAAGTGTTGAAGAGTACATCAAAGCCCAAGCGATATCACAATCAAAGAATGATTTTGCATTGATTCGTGAGCCAAAGCGTCCTTCTACGAATTCTAAAATGACATTTTCATTCCCGTTATACAGAAGAGAAGTGAAATTTGAATATGAAGTGGAGTAGGTCGCCTGTTGAATAACGATCAGCTCGTATCCATGAATCGCATATTCATTTATCTTTACTTGGAGCTCCAGCGGAGCTTCTGGCAATTTGATTTCCGTGAACGTTATGCTCATATGAACCATCCTTTGCCGACCGCCGGTTATGTGCTATAATGGCGGTAACTTTTATTTTTAAGTGCGTGATCACTTCGGGCCCTAATCCGGAGTGATCATTTTTGTTTTCTAGATTTCTTGATCAAATTCTTGACGATTACTTCATGCTGCAGCGGACTTTTGTGGAACCATAACCGCGCCATAACCTCCAGCGTCATATCGATCCATCCTCCTATTAAGCTGCTCCCGATATTTGCAACACAGTTTGTAAAATGGACGCTGGATCCACTCCGTATAAAAAAGCAATTCCTGCTTCCATCTGATTAGTAATCTTTGTCCAATCCCTAAAGGTTACTACATCTACCGGATTTTGATCTTTCTCAAGCTTGCTTATACTTGATTGTGATCTATTTAGCAGCCTCGCTAACTTGACTTGGCTGATCCCAGCCTTTTCCCTACAATGTTTCAACAAAGTGCCGGCAGTCATTACGCTTGCTCCTCCTTTAAATATTCCATTTGGGAATATATTCCTAGTTGGAATCTCATAGCGGAAAAATCAACATATAATACAGCTATACCGTTCAACTGCATGTATCACAGTGTTGATTAATTGCCAACGTTCCCCTCACCTAGCCCGACATCAGCGCACCCGATGTCGGGTAATTTTTTAACTGGCAACATTTTTAAATATTTGATTAAATCTTTTATCAAGGAACTCTGCCATTTTCAAAGCATGGAAGCTCCATGTCTGACCTTTTACCTTTGGATAAAATACAAACCCGCCATGGTCTACATCGAGAAACTTTCTAAACTGTGAGGGGAAAAGAATATTCTCTTTAATCCATTCGCTTTTACGATTTATGCGAGCTTCAATATCTTTCATTGTCCAATACACACCTGACAATTCTGTTTTCTTAAGCTCGTCCAACTCGACTTTGCTTATCAGGACAGAATCCGAAGGGATCGGAATTGTGATCTGAACATTAAGACGTTGTTCCATTTTTCACATCTCCTTTCTCTGATGCAACGACTGATACTTTGCGTATTGCGTAGCGAGTTGCTAAAAAAATTTCTTCTTTCTTCTTACCATACAAAAATGAAATCTCGTCAGCTCTTTCAGTGCTTACTTGCCTTAATCCATTTTCAATTTGCGATAGATATCCTGCTGGTATTTCAAGTTTTTTTGCAGCTTCTTCAATACTGAAACCTGCTGATAATCTAGCTGTCTTGATAGTACTGATCAATCTCATCACCTCAACTTTGCATATCGCGTTGCTTGTGAATCCAATATACTACGCAATACGCAAAGTGTCAACGCATTTTGCAAAGTATTAGAGATTATCTTTTCGTTTTGCAAAGTGCGAAGTATAATAGATACAAGGTGGTGAGATATCATGTACGGCGAGCGAATTAGAGCATTAAGAAAAGAAAAGAAGTTAACTATGAAAAAATTCGGCGAGAAGTTCAATTTGGCTGAATCTACAATATCTGGTTATGAAAACGAAACACGAAAACCCGACATTGAAATTATTAATAAGTTTGCTGATTTTTTTGGAGTTAATGCAGATTACCTGCTTGGTCGATCAGACAATCCATCGCCTAGCATAAATTCACAAACAGATACGGACAGCGAAGTATATATTGCTTACCTTGGAGGACCACCAGAAGAAATGGACGAGGAAGAAGCTGAGCATTTGAAGCAACAACTTGAAATGTTTCGCTTGCATAAAGAGAAAAGAAAAAAAGATCGTGAAAATGAAAATAGAAAATAATAGCCTCTTCACGGGCTATATTTTTTACCCTGTAATACGAACATACATTCTCATCAAGGGGGATAACTTTGTTTCACTTTAACCTCGCTTTATATAAACCTACGGATTTAGAAGTATGGATTACTAACATTTACAGAGAGAATGGCATTTTATTCGCGTCTGACATGAGACTGGATATAATAGCATCCTTGTTTGAAGCCGACATCGTTTACGCCGATGGATATACAAAAGTAATTTACGATGACGGTGATTGTCTCATGTTTCTTAATTCTCAAGATACCGAGCATGTCCAACGAGAAGATTTTTTTCACGAGCTAGGTCATTTAGCTTTACACGTGGGCAATCAAAGAAAACTGCCCTCTTCTTTTGTAAATCTCCAGGAAGCCCAAGCTACTCTATTTCAGCTGTATGCAGCGATGCCCTCTTTCATGCTTGAAGAATTTAAACCTATTCAGTATCAATCGGATTACCTTAAAGTTCTGTCAGAGTCGTTTAAATTGTCTCCTGAGCTCGTAATACGTCGAATGGAACAAATCTACGGAAGAATCAGACAAGAGCGTTACGACCGCAACCTAAGAGCTAGAACTACACCTAGACCAGCTATTTACAGTTATTCTGAAACTACAATGAAAATTCTAGATCAATTACATCGACAAGTGTCTGGAAAGAAGGGAATGTAAAATGTTAAACGTTAAGGTCGTGTATGAAGAAAGTGGCGAGAATCGGCAAATGAATCCAATATGGATGATCATCGACAAGCATCACTACGATTGGGAAAAAATCTTGTACATAGATATTCATGCTCCATTCGAACGTATGACCTTTGATGAGATTAATTCTGAACGCGAAGCCGTTTCTGTTCCAGCTCACGCATACACACGACATGCTGATAATGATCTTTTATTGGGCGTCTCCCTCTCAATAGTTCGAGAATCGGCTAGGCATGCCATTCATCCAAAGCCGGATACGCTTGATTTATCTCATGTCCAACGCATTGTGCTGCGAGTTTGTGACATTGAGGAAACTCTGCAGTATAGTCTCCGTGAATTTCTTATTTACTAAGCGACAAGGAGGATTATTATGGCTAGTTTCGTGAAGCGAGGTAAGACCTGGCAATACACAATAAGTCGAATGATTAACGGCGAAAATAAACCAATACGCAAAGGTGGTTTCAATACAAAAAAAGAAGCACAAGTAGCAGCTTCCGAGATCGAAGACAAAATCAGGAAAGGAATTACTCCCCATTTACGTTTAGAGCCCTTTGACCAATATTTTGAAGAATGGCTTAAAGTCTACAAGCCTAACATTGCTAAGAACACGATGGAACGCTATCTAAATACGCTTAAAACAATACAAGAACAATTTGGCGGTATTCCTATTCAGAACATCACGAAACGCTCCTATCAGGCATTTCTGAACGAATATGGGGCTAGCAGGGCTAAAGACACCACAAGGAAGATAAACACTCATATTAGAGCTTGTGTGAAAGAAGCAATGGATGAAGGGATTATTTTTTCAGACTTCACCCGGAGGGTAACCTTTTCTGGGGCTGTGCCGGCAAAACGTCCGGAAGAAAAACATTTGAATTACTTTGACAGCAAACGAGTACTAAAGGAACTAAGCAGCAATCTTAATTCACTTATAAATTATCTTATTTTGTTGGGTCTTACTTCTGGAATGAGATTTGGGGAACTGGTCGGACTTACAAGGTCATCTTTTTCTTTTAAAACGAATGAAATTATAATTACCAAGACTTGGGGTTACACAAATAAGATGCATGAGGGATTCGGACCTACAAAAAATGAACAATCTAATCGAACGATTACTATGGACAAAAAAACCATGGATTTGTTTAAGGAACTTTTCGAGCGTACACCGGAAAATATTCATGGACTGGTCTTCTATAGCCCTCAATCAAAATATAAAGTGATAAGTAACAATGGAGCTAACAAAGCATTGGGTATATTGCTTAAAAAACTCAAAATTGAACCAATAACAGTACACGGCTTGAGACACACTCACGCCAGCATATTGCTATATAAAGGCGTTTCAATTTATTACGTAAGTGAACGTCTTGGACACGGTGATATTGAGACGACCATGCAGTATTATGCACACATCGTCAAAGAGCTTCGAGAACGCGATGTACAAAGTACAATTAAGACATTTGAAAGCATGGTAATCTGATTTCATTTTACACACGGTTTACACAAATTCGCTTAAAATCCTTGATATATAAGGGTTTTTCACATAATAAGTACGTCCTTCCGGGACGCCATTAAGATCAACTTATATCAATTAAATAATATACATTAACCGATGCTACCTTGATATTTCAGGGTGATTTCGGTTTTTTCTTTTGTGATGAGGTTCGTGTGAATACGATAGGTTTTTGATTTTTTTCACACTTATTTTACACACAAGCGGCTTTATTCCCCAGTCCATCTTCGTTACTCTATCTTGTACTGGATGATCCCAATTCCAAACAGTTAATATCAGTTCTAACTCTTCTTGTTGTGCAATGGTTTGAACCCCGGATGGGCTGTACATATTGTTGATTTTGCTTTCGGTGCTGCAATAAGTTCAACAAAAATCACGTTAGCGGACGAATACGGCATATGATGGGTAATAACCTACTTGAAGAGGAGCTGCGTTCCCATGCCAATTTCATCAGGGACCCACCTGCTGTATACTGTTCGTCCGGGTGACACCTTGTATACGATTGCTGAACAATTAGGCACCAACGTACAGTCGCTAGTGCAGATTAATGCGTTATATCCACCTGTTACAGACCCCGACCGAATCTTTCCCGGTCAAGTACTGTTAGCGAGATTGCCAGGTATGGCGGAGCAAAGCTCTGTTTTATATCAGGTTCAGCAGGGAGATACACTATTTAGGATCGCCGAACGTTTCTCTGTAAGCGTTGATATGTTGGCCGGACTCAACCAAATAGAGCATCCGGACATTCTCCGAGTCGCACAGCTGCTTTATATTGCTGCCTTCGTATACGAAGTAGAGCAGGGAGACACTCTGTACAGGATCTCCCGCCGTTTCGGAACACCGATGAGCGAATTGATTCGAGCCAACCGAAACCGCCAGGGTTTATCACCTGATGTCATTTATCCCGGTTTCCGTTTGGTCGTCCCGCTTCCGTCCTCGACGAATATTGTAGTGTTAGAGCCTTTGCCCGGAACGAGGATTGCTCCCGGACAGCATTTGACGGGTAGCGCTAGAGCGTTCGAAGCGACGATAAATTACCAAATTCGCGACGCGATGGGGCGTATCATTACGGAAGAACGGGCTGCAACGGCTGCACAAGGCGCTCTAGCCTTTGGAGTATTCAACGTACAGCTCCAGTTTGATCAGTCTCCCACTACACAAAACGGTACAATAATGGTGTACACACGGAGCGCTCGCGACGGCAGCATTCAAGATTTGGTGGAGGTTCCCGTCACTTTTTAATATATCAAAAAACTACGCGGCTGCCGGCATGAATGGGCAGTCGCGTTGAGCTAACGGGCAGTTCAATAAGAAAATGTAAAATATCGTATAAATACCCTTTAAGTCTATTCACCTTATTCATTAAAATAGAAATATATAGATTGAGAGGTGTCTAAATTGTTTTCCCATCGATTGCTTACTCACGATACAATTTTTGAGTTATTGCCCCACATTAATGCAGACCAGAATTTGCTTTTTTATAGTTATTTAACTCAACGCAAGGAGAAGGCTCTATATTTTTGTCAATTTATTAATAGCCAACTTACAGCCGTATTAGCTTATCTTGGCGAACTTTCCTTTCCTGCCTTTTCTTTCTTCCGAGTTGAAGAGCTGGACATCTTTTTTCCAGAACTAATTGCTTTTACAAGAGAAACTATCAAACTTGACGAAAATGCTGTTTGTGGCACGATACTCTGTCAACGGGACCTTAAACTTTTTCAATCCTTCGGTCTCATCAAAGGGATTCCTCAGCGTTTTTTAACTATGAAGCATCAGAATGAATCGAAGCTCCTTGAATCTCACATTGCAAAAAAAATTAGTGAAAACGAATATTCCGAGGTGATTGATTTTTTACATAGTGGTGAAATGAGGTTTTTTACTAGGAGTGAGTTAGAGAATTGTCCTTTTCTTGGAATTAAGGAAGGGGAAGATTTCATAGCTGTGGGCGGCTACCATTTTTATGACTCTCAGCTTGTAGAGCTTGGGAACATCGTTACCAGGTTAGATTACAGAGGAAGAGGATTAGCTAAGCTCCTGACAAGTGAATTGACACACCTCGGTAAAAAACTTTCACCAGATGTCTATCTAGGCGTATTGGCAAATAACTTGCCTGCTGTTCGCGTATATGAAGGCTTAGGATATCAAACTACAATGGAACTTTCCATTGTCAATTTTACTTTATTTAGTACACATATTACGTGTAATTCTTATTGAACGGGTAGGATATCTCAACCACTCAACGTCATAGGAATTAAAGGATATCGGATGAATTTAGCGATTGATTCCAATTTTAAGGAGAGTAATGGTATGTCTGCGTGGAATGTTCATGTGCCCAAGTGTGATAATATTTAGGAAGGATTATGAATAAAAAATGAGAGAATGCAGGTGACAGATTGAACTTTGTTTTCATTAAACGATTTTTAATATTAGCAGCAAGTCTTTTCATCTGGTTTATCATTCACACTACTTTCGTAATAATAGATGGGTTGAAAGATGAATTAAAACCTGTTGACGTAGCTGTAGTATTAGGAAATAAAGTAGAAGCTAATGGACAGCCTTCTGAGCGGTTAAAAGCAAGACTAGATAAGTCCGTAGAACTTTATGATGGGAGCTATTTTACTTTTATCATTGTAAGTGGTGGTATTGGTAAGGAAGGTTTCGATGAGGCAAAGGTTATGAAATCTTACTTAATAGATAAAGGGATACCGGAAGATAAAATTATAGAGGATAATAATGGGTACAACTCATATATGACCGCCCAAAATACCAGCAAGATTATAAATGAATTAGAATTAGACTCCGTTATGGTTATTACTCAATATTTTCATGTATCTAGGACAAAATTAGTGTTTAGAAAAATGGATATTAAAGAAGTGTATTCAGCACATGCCAAAATCTTTGAGTTTAGAGATATTTACTCAATAATACGAGAATTCCCAGCATATTATAAATACCTCTTCAAATAATAATATAAATAAAAAGGGTTTTTTGCTGCAAAGAATTAGGTTTAAACCATACAAGGCTGCTCCCGGTATAAACCGATTGGAGCAGCCTTCTTTTCATTGCCTTGCCGCGGCAGGCTTGGATGCCAGCATCCTGCGGTAAACATAGGCGGCTATTGCGATGATGACCGCTCCCAGCAAGACCGGCGTGACCAAAAACGACCAGCTTGCACCGCTCAGCATAACGACAAGCGGATCAGCGCCAGCGGGTGGATGAACCGTTCTCGTATATTGCATCAGAAGGATGGAAAGACCTACGGAGAGCGCGAGAGACCAAGTGGACGTCCCAAATAATTGAAGCATGGCTAGACCTACTCCCGTGCTAATGAGATGTCCTCCTACAATGCTCTTGGGCTTCGCAAGTGGACTCTCCGGCAATACGAAAGCAATAACGCAGCTTGCGCCAAATGGTGCCATCAGCAGCGTTACAGAAGCCGCATCGCCCATTAGCAGCAATAATGCTATCGCAGCCGTTCCTCCTATAGCAGCAGCCAAAGGCTTCCAGCTTATTTTCCTCAGCATTTCCTACACCTCGTTTCGTTTTGTTAAATATTATGCTATCATAGCGCTATCTATTTGAATATTGAATGTTTTCGGTGATATGTATTTCATTTTTCGATATCTAAGGAGGCTGGCGATATGCTTGAATCATGGGAAGGACGTTTTTTCATTACGTTTACCGCTGTGCTGGAGGAAAAAAGCTTCAGCCGGGCAGCGGATCGTCTTGGCTATGTGCAATCGACGGTAACCTCGCATATTCGGCATTTGGAGCTGACTAGCGGGAAAAAGCTGTTTCACCGATTGCCGCGCGGCGTCGAGCCGACGGAGACCGGGTTGCAGCTCGCGCCCTTTGCCTACCAATTCATCCAGCTGGGGCAGTCGCTGCAGGATGCGCTCGTGGAATCGGACAGTCCCACCGGCATCGTGCGGTTAGGCGCCCTTGAGTCGTTTGCGGTGTCGCATATGCCGCTTTTTCTAACTGGCTTCCTCAAGCAATTTACGAAGATCAAGCTGCATTTGACGCCAGGTCTTATGCATGATGTAACCGATCAGGTAGCGAGCCATCGCGCCGACCTCGGAATCGTCCCAATGGCACCGGAACGAGATGACCTGCTATTTACGCCCCTCCTTGAAGAGAAGCTGGCACTGGTCTGCGCCCCTTCCGTTCGCGAGCGGTTCGAGCAGCAAGGCTGGCGGTCGCTGTACGACTCCGCTTTTATCAGCTTTGGAGAGCAGTGCATCTACCACTCATACGGCCGCGATGTGCTGCGAGGCGTCGATGTGGAGCTTTCCGACCAATTGTTCTTTCCGAGCGTCGAGCTGATCAAGCAAACCGTCGGCTGCGGCATGGGAATTGCCTTCGTGCCCGAATCCAATATCGCCAAGGAGGTCGACGCAGGCACGCTTCTTTCACTGCCCTATGAGCGGGAATTAACGCTTACGCATGGCTTCATTACTCACAAATCACGCGAGCCCAAAGCGGCTGCAAGGGCTCTCATCCAGCACTTAAAAGCTTATTTTGAAGCTAATTGATCGCGATTGGTATGCACAAAAAAGGCGGCTTCACCGGTAATTAACCGCATGAAGCCGCTCTGCTATTTTTATTAGGAAAGCATTAAACCGATAAGGTCGCCTGCTTCTCATTTACAAAATGGAATAATTGCTCTGCTTTCTCATCCGTAAGCTCATCGCTGTTATCAAATAAGAGAACCGATGAGCTTGGAATGTCCCAGTTAATCTGAGGCACAAATTCAATCCGCTTCTCAAAGTCGCTCCAATTGTTGAGCTTCCACAGGTCGCGCTCGGTTTGACGGCCTACGATGCGGTTCTTTTGCAGCTCCATGTCGAGCAGCGTGACGACAACGACTTTCACGTCCACGTCCAGCTTCGTGAGCCCGGCTGCCGCGAGCACATCCTCGATCCATTGCTTGTTTTTCAGCTCGGCCGTAAAAGGAGAAATCATAAATACGTTTTGCCCTGCTGCAAGGTTCTCAATGCAGACATCCTTCGCCGTATCGTATTCCAAATTGCGCAAATGTTTTTTATAATAATCGGAATCCCGATCTCTCTTATCAAGGCCATTCTGCTCCAAAATCGCCTCTACAAATCTACCGCCTATTGTATCGCGATCTAGAAAAGCTGCTGGAATGCGATCCGCTAGCTTTCTAGCTACTGTTGTTTTGCCTGTTCCTGCTACGCCGACGAAAAAAACCAACTTTTGCAAAACGAAAACCCTCCACTATTTTTTGTAGAAGTATATCATTTATTCCGACAATTTAATAGAATATTCTCCTATATTAAGACCATATTAAGACTATACTAAAGAGGGGACTCCCCCCCAAGGCCTATTGCCTTTGGAGGACAGCAAAAAAAGGATGCCCAGCAGCAGCCTCGCTCTAGGCACCCTTATCTTTCGGTGATCAAACTTATAGCAGCTGCATCGACTCGATATGCCTTTTCGTCGCATCCGAACCATACTCGTACAACTGCTTATAAATGCGTTGAATCAATGCGTCATAACCTTCGTTAATTTCACTGTTGCTCGCCGTACCGAAAGGATGACGGGTGAAATGAAACATCTCCGCTTCATCCATGCTGGACAGCTCGTCCATCAGCTCTCTTAGCCGCGTATGCTCTTCCTCGTTCACTATAATCTCAAGCTCATATGCTGCAGCCTCCGGGTCCTCTAATATTTGACCCGCTTGAACCGAAACGTAATATGGCTTGCGCTCCTCGCTCCTTGCTTCATTGTCAGCCATTAATCGCATGCTCCTTCCTGCCTCATTAACTTTTACAGCCACCTCTAGCATCCCCCGCCGGACAGACATTTTATCCCTTTTTCCGCATATAACTGATATTATCGCTACTTTGAGACCAGCAAAAGAGAGGAATGAGATCGATGTGTGGAATTACCGGCTGGATCGATTGGAACCGTGATCTGACTAAGCAAAGTGAAAGCTTAGAGAAGATGACCGACACCCTTGCACCGCGCGGTCCCGACGCTTCCGGCACGTGGATATCAGCGCATTGCGCTTTAGGCCATCGGCGTTTATCCGTTATTGACCCGGAGAACGGCGCACAGCCGATGATCCGCCATACCGGTGATGACAAATATGTCGTCGTCTATAACGGCGAATTGTATAATGCGCTTGAGCTCCGCAAGGAATTGGAAAGCAGAGGCAGAACGTTTACGACAAGCTGCGACACGGAAGTGCTGCTGGTCGCTTATATGGAGTGGGGCAAGGCTTGTGTGGAGAGGTTTAATGGAATATTCGCATTTGCGATATGGAATGCAGCAGAACAGGAGCTGTTCCTCGCTCGTGACCGGCTTGGCGTTAAGCCGCTCTTCTACAGCACGCAGGACGGTTTATTTATTTTTGGATCGGAGCAAAAATGTATTTTGGCCCACCCGGCGGTGAAGCCGGAGGTCGGCGCAGAGGGACTTGCGGAAATTTTCATCCTTGGACCGGCACGCACGCCTGGTCAAGGCGTATATAAGCAAATTAGCGAGCTCAGGCCTGGCCGCTGCATGACGGTCAATCACGCTGGCATTAAGACGGTTACGTACTGGCAGCTTGAAAGCAGTCCCCATGAGCATGATGTCACAGCAACCGCAGAGCATGTGGGAGAGCTGCTCAAGGATACGGTTGAGCGCCAGCTCGTATCTGACGTTCCGGTATGCACCCTGCTCTCCGGCGGACTCGATTCCAGTGCGCTGACGACGCTTGCCGTCAATTATTACAATGACAACGGGCAGGGCAATGTCCATACGTACTCCGTCGATTATACCGACAACGACAAGCATTTTAAGGCGCATGCCTTCCAGCCCAACAGCGATGCACCGTGGATTGAGAGAATGACGACGCATCTTGGCACGATCCATCATCCGATACAGTTCGATACGCCGGAGCTCGTTGGCGCTTTGAGAGCCGCTACCTTCGCCCGCGATCTGCCCGGCATGGCTGATGTCGATGCGTCCTTGCTGCTGTTCTGCCATGAAATCAAGAAGGACGCTACCGTAGCGATATCAGGCGAGGCGGCCGATGAAATTTTTGGCGGCTATCCTTGGTTCCATCGCGAGGAGGCGCTGAATGCAAATACGTTCCCATGGTCGCTTGCTTCCGCCATGCGCGCCGATCTGCTTGCCCCCGACGTAGCCGCTTGGATCAAGCCGCTTGATTACATTGGCGACCGTTATGCGCAGGCCATAGCCGAAGTACCCCATCTTGATGGCGAGTCCGAGCAGCTCCGCAAAATGCGGCAAATGTCTTATTTGAACATTACGCGCTTCATGCCTACGCTGCTTGACCGCAAGGATCGGATGAGCATGGCAGCCGGGCTGGAGGTTCGAGTCCCCTTCTGCGATCATCGCCTTGTGGAGTATGTGTGGAACATTCCATGGGAGATCAAAACATCCGGCGACCGGGAAAAAGGCATTTTACGCAAAGCGCTGCGCGGCGTTCTTCCCGATGATGTGCTGACTCGCAAAAAAAGCCCCTATCCCAAAACGCATAACCCGAATTATTTAGCTGCCGTCAAAGGGCTGCTGCTGGATGTGCTGAACGATCCAACCTCACCGCTTCTTCCTCTGATCAATGTGAAAAAAGTCAGGGAGCTTGCAGAGTCGGATTCAGCAAAATCGAACATTCCTTGGTTCGGCCAGCTTATGTCCGGTCCGCAGCTGTTCGCTTATTTGTATCAAGTGAATTTATGGCTGAAGCAGTACAAAATCGTAATTGGCTGATATAAGGTAAAAAAACAACCCCATCTGCTAGCGCCGAAATCGGCTCGCTATAGATGGGGTTGCTTTATTTTGCTTAAAGGTTACCTTGCGCAATCAGCGGAAGCAGCTGCCTGAGCGCTTCGCCGCGATGACTGATCTGCTGCTTCTCTTCCTTCGTCTGCTCAGCCATTCCGCGGTTTAAGCTTGGAAGCCAAAATAACGGATCATACCCAAAGCCGCCGGAGCCATGCGGAATATCCGTAATCACGCCGTCTACGGTGCCTTCTGCTTCCACAAACTCGCCTGTTGCCGGATCGTACAGCGCTAATGCGCAAACAAATTGCGCCTTGCTCAGCAGCTGCGAGCCATCGGGCAGCTTGCCTAAATCCGTTAGCTCGTTATTTTGCTGCAAGCGTGCCAGCTCCTGAATCAGCTTCGCATTGTTGTCGCTGTCCGTCGCATCTTCACCCGCGTAGCGAGCCGAATAGACGCCCGGATCTCCGCCAAGCGCGAAGACGCGTAGTCCAGAATCATCAGCCAGCACGGGAACGCCCAGCGCATCGCCCGTCGTCTTCGCTTTGATCCTCGCATTCGCAGCGAACGTCTCGCCGTCTTCAACGATATCTGGAATTTGCGGATAGTCCAGCAGGCTTGCCGTCTCCTTGCCTAGCTTCTGGAGCGCGTGCGCGAACTCCTTCACTTTGCCTGCATTTTTGGTCGCAACGACAATAACCTCATGGGATAAAATCGAATGCTTCGTCATGCCCGTTAGCCTCCGATTCGAGCCGCCAAAGGTCCAAGCACATCACGCTGCTTGCTGATCAGCTCCGCGATGCCCTCTTCCCCTAATGCCAGCAACTGATTAAGCTCTTCCCTTGAAAAAGGCGCTTCCTCGCCCGTGCCCTGCACCTCAACAAATTTGCCGCTGCCCGTCATAACAACGTTCATATCAACCTTTGCCTTGGAATCCTCTTCATAGTTCAGGTCGAGCAAAGCCCGCTCCTGAATGACGCCTACGCTTACCGATGCCAGAAAATCAGTGATCGGGTATTTGGCGAACTGCACTCTCTCGGACAGCTTATTGATCGCAATCGCAAGCGCGATGAACGCCCCGGTAATCGACGTCGTACGCGTACCGCCATCAGCTTGAATAACGTCGCAATCAAGCGTAATCGTCCGCTCGCCGAGCGCCTGTAAATCAACGACCGAGCGCAAGGCACGGCCAATCAACCGTTGAATTTCCATCGTCCGTCCGGTTAATTTGCCCTTTGCCGCTTCGCGAATATTGCGCGAATGGGTAGCTCGCGGAAGCATCGCGTATTCGGCTGTGATCCAGCCCTTGCCCTGCCCTTTCATGAAAGGAGGAACACGATCCTCGAGGCTTGCCGTACAAATGACCTTCGTATCTCCTACCTCGATAAGGACCGAGCCCTCAGCGTATTTATTGACACCTGTCGTTATGGTTACCGGCCGAAGCTGGTTCGGTTGCCGACCGTCGTTTCTCATGCTAATTTCCTCCTGAGTGATGCGTTGTATGTTTCGCTTAAAAAAACTTATGTTCGTTGCAGCCAATTGATCCTTCCTACAATCCTTCTTATTTTAACAAAGTGGGCAACGAATTGCATCCGCTAGGCTTGAAAAAGAAAAAAGAGGCTGCTCAAAGGAATTTCCTTTGGCGCAGCCTCTTCGTACAAGCCGATGATTGATTAAGATTTAATGGCATTGACATGATGCGGTCTGCCTACTGGCTCGCTGTAGGATTTGTCAGCCATGTCCACGACGTTGGATTCGCCGTTCACTTTGATTTGGACGGTTGTAGCTTTCGAATTTTCGGTGACGGACAGGACAAGCGCTTGAAGCATTTCAGTCGGAAGCTTCTGCCCTTCCTGATACGCCTCATCCTGCAAATCTACAGTGGCGACATCGCCCTCAAGAACAACGTTCTTCACTTGAACATCGGGCAAAATAACGCTGGTCAGCTCTTTTTTGTCAAGCGGACCTGAGATAAGCTGCTCAAGCGCTGCTTGCGTAGGAGACGCAGAGCGAGCAACCAAGCGGGTTACCGGTACGTAATATTGTTCTTCGTTTAAGGTTTGAGCCGAGAAGTACAGCGTAACCGGTGTGGATTGCGCGTAGTTCACGCCTTCAGCAGCCTCGATATTGATGCCAACTGCCCGCGTCAGCGTATCGTCAAGCGGGTAGCCGTCGCCTGGCATTTCCGGCAGCTTCGCGCCTTCATACCAGATTTCAACCCCTTCGATTCCAGGCATAGCTGTCAGCGTCCATGTGATGGCCTCTACGATTGTCCGCTCGTCTTGCGGGTTGTAGCCTGTGAAAGGCTCGGAAAAGTCGACGATAGCAAGCTTTTGTTCTTTATCGATTTTGTAGGACTTAATTTGCGTGCCTTGCGGAATAACCGCTCGGAAATCCTCTGGCAGTTGGTTCGCGTAGGCGCCGTTCTCCACCATCATTTCAAGTGCTTTCTGTCCCGCTGCCTCATTGGCTCCAATCGTTGTTTGGAGAGAGATTGGCGCCAGATAGCCATTGCGGTCTTCGAGATAAACAGTCATTTGCGATTCTTCGCCAACACCTACTGCCTGTCCAGTTTCTGCGCCCTCTACCCCATCCTTCACCTCGATCTGCGGCGGATCGATTGACTTGCTTGTCTCTTGCGGGAACAGGCCGCAGCCTGCAGTTAGTATGGGCAGAACCAAAACTCCAGAAAGTACAGCACCCCTAATCCATCTTTTTTGAATCATATTGACCTTTCCTCCCTAATCAAGTTTTGCCTGGCGGCTTTGTACAACTCCTTATTTGTAGTACTATGTATACGAGCCCTTCCCTGATTTAGACCAGTTTTGTCCATAAAATCCTAAGGGGGAACAAAAACATGTCCAATCCCGAAATTTATAGCCTCAATAGCCGCAAAGTGGCTGATGCTACAGACGAATGGCTCATTAAGCGCGGAGTAACAAAGCTCGCAATCGCCGAGCTTGTGCATTTTCTGCAAAAGGACTATTTCCCCGGTTTGACGCCTGAGGATTGCATTGTGCACGTAGATGCCGTCCTGTCAAAGCGCGAGGTGCAAAATGCTGTATTGACCGGCATTCAGCTCGATATCCTCGCCGAGGAAGGCAAGCTGATGGCACCGCTGCAGGATATGATCAAGCATGACGAGAGCCTTTATGGCTGTGATGAAATTTTGGCGCTTTCGATTGTCAATGTTTATGGAAGCATCGGCTTTACGAATTTCGGTTACGTCGATAAGCTAAAGCCTGGCATTCTGGTTAGGCTGAATGACAAGACCAGCGGCGAGATACATACGTTCCTCGACGATATCGTCGGCGCTATTGCTGCCTCTGCAGCCAGCCGAATGGCTCACCGCAGACAAGCGGAGCGAGAGGGCGTTACCCAGCCTCCGCTCGATTAGGGCAAATGCAAAACATAGCATTAGTGTAGGAAGGGTTTTGCCAGCGCAAAACCTTCAGGAATACCTGGATCTAGGGTTTTGCTTACGTAAACCCTAGATCCACTTATGAACTAGGATATTTATAGTCGATGATAACTTTAGAAATAGACTTGGAAGCAGATTTTGCTCATGCAAAACTTTTACGTGTACCTTTACGATGTAGAGTTTTGCTGATGCAGCACTTTAGTGCCAATTACGAACTTGGTTTATGCTAACGCAAAACCTTTAGGTCTACTCTTACGATGCAGGATTTTGCTTACGCAAAACCTTTAGGTCTACTCTTACGATGCAGGATTTTGCTTACGCAAAACCTTTAGGAGGATAACTTATGAATTACGATATTTTTTATAAAGGCTCCTTTGCCATGCTGAGAGTGAAGCTGAATCCAGGCGAGAGCGTTAAAGCCGAAATGGGCGCAATGGTCTCCATGTCGCCAACTATCGACCTAAAAGGTACCACTGACGGCGGATTCATGCGCGGGCTTGGTAGGATGCTTAGTGGGGAAACGTTTTTTTTCCAAGAGATGACGGCGAATCGTGGGCAAGGTGAAGTTCATTTGGCTCCGCCTTCACTAGGCGATATAGAAGCGATCGAGCTCGATGGCTCTTATAAGCTATATGTTCAGAAGGACGGCTTCTTGGCTGGCACCAGCGGAATAGAGGTCAACACAAAAATGCAAAATCTAGGCAAGGGGCTCTTGTCTGGCGAGGGCTTCTTTATCGTAGAAATCAGCGGCAGAGGCACCGTGTTTCTCTCCTCATATGGCGCGATCCATGCACTAAACCTGAGCGCAGGCGAAGAGGTCATTGTCGATAACGGCCACTTGGTCGCTTGGCCTGGCTACATGAATTATAAGATTGAAAAGGCATCGAAGGGCTGGCTGTCAAGCATTACGAGCGGCGAAGGACTTGTATGCCGCTTCCGTGGTGAAGGCGTTGTCCTGATCCAGTCCCGCAATCCGGCAAGCTTCGGAACCTGGCTGAAAAAGTTCATACCAGGCGGCAACTAGCTGCTGTATGTTCTTGAAACGCAGTGGAGATACACTCTGATTTTTTATAACATAACAGTTTGCGCCAACGCTCTTCAGCTGGTTTTGCTGGTTTTGCTGGTTTTGCTGGTTTTGCTGGTTTTCCAGGTTTTGCTGGAAAACCTCCAGCTAATTTTACTGCATACAGTGTTTATCCCCATTTAGATGGAAAATCTCCCGTTAATTCTCCACATTTCAACCAATTATGGTGAATGTGCTCAAATTAACGGAAGATTTTCCTGTTAAACAGTAAATTAGCTCCATTATAGAGAATTTAACAGGAGAAATTCCTGTTACTCCCTAAGCTAGTCTCACAATCGCAAAAGATTTCAAGAGCTAGCAATTAGAATGTTGAGCATATGAACGAAAGGGCGCTGCTCCTTATTGATTTTCAGCCTCAAGGAGCAGCTCCCTTTTTATTTAGTAGTATTCAGAAACGTCTTGTTCGGCAAATAATGCAGCGCGCGGACGAAGCGTATCGTTTTGGTCTTTGCCCGCATGACGATGGAATGCGTCTCGGCCCTTTGATCCGGAAAATACTGCACCCCGCCCAAAAACTCGCCTGGCGTTACGCCCGTTGCCGCAAAATAAACATCGCCTGTTCCGATCATATCCTCCATCGTCAGCACGCGGTACGGATCGTCTATTCCCATTTGGACGCAGCGATTGTATTCGTTGCCGTCTGCCGGCATCAATCGCCCCTGCAGTTCTCCGCCTAGACATTTTAACGCAGCCGCAGCAATCACACCCTCAGGTGCTCCGCCCGAGCCTACGTATAGATCGATGCCCGCCTCGGGAAAGGCTGGCGCCATCGCGCCCGCAACGTCCCCGTCCGACAAAAACTTAATGCGAACGCCCACCTTGCGCAGCACCTTTACGATTGACTCATGTCGCGCGCGATCCAAAATCATAACGGTCAAATCCGACACCTTCTTATTTAAGGCATCTGCCGCCTTGCGAAGCGTCACGTCCATTGGGTCCGTAATCGACAGCTTGCCAACTAATGCAGGACCAAATGCCAGCTTCTCCATGTACATATCCGGAGCATGCAGCAGTTGTCCTTTCCCTGCGACCGCGAGTACCGACATTGCATTGTTTAATCCTTTCGCAACAATTTCCGTTCCCTCAAGCGGATCAACCGCAACGTCAACCTCTGGACCGTTCAAGCTGCCTACCTCTTCTCCAATGTAGAGCATTGGCGCTTCATCCATTTCGCCTTCGCCAATGACAACCGTTCCCCGAATGGACACTGAATCAAACATATATCGCATCGCCGACGTTGCTGCTCCATCCGCACTATTCTTATCGCCTCTTCCCATCCATGGAGCAGAAGCTAGCGCCGCCAATTCCGTTACCCTTACCAGCTCTAATGCCAATTCTCTCTCCATAATCCAATCTCCCTTTGGTCTCATATGACGGAATAGTTCAATAGCATACATGTTCAAGTCGTTTCCGTTATTTAATATGTAACATATATTTATTTATGTCGCAATATATATTTCGATATCTTCATTAAATAATCATTAATATGATGACATGACCTATTATGTTTACCCAATTTGCCCTATAGGACAAGAAAAGAGCACATCTCACAGAGTTGTCCTGTAAGAGTATGCTCTTTTATAACGATACTTATCACATATAGGAAAAGGATCGGCTATTCATAAATCTCGACTTCGACCCAATCTTCCGCGATCGTTACGTCGTGAGCGCGGAATAACGATAAACGCCATCGATGACCGTTGAAACGATTCTAGCCTTTCGCTCCAAATAAACCAAATGAGCTAGCGTCTCCGACATCGCGAATCGCAATTGATGGGCATTGCCGCTGAGCCTGCTGCCGAATAGAGCTTCGCACATGCCATAGGCGGTGAGGGGCTCTTCTTCCAGCATAGCCGCCATCTTGTCTAGCCTGCGTGTGTGATGCTGCTGCAGTTCTGCAATTCTGCCTTTAAAATCGGTAAAAGGATCACGATGCCCGGGAAAAGCGAGTTTGACCTCAAACGTCCCCAGCTCTTGCAAGCTATTCAAAAAATCCGCTAAAGGATCGCCTTCCTCTCCCGGCACAACGCTTACATTCGGGGTAATATGCGGCAGCACCTGATCGCCGCACAGCATCCACTGCCGTTCCTTCTGATAGAAGCAGACCTGCCCCCTCGCATGTCCAGGCGCATCGATTAAAAGCCAGCTTAAGCCGCCGATCATCATCTGGCTTCCAGACTCGAAATAAGTTACCTTCGGCTGCGGCGATACCATGCTCACGAATGTATCAAGATTTTCCGCAATAGCCGCCCTTAGTTCAGCCGGCATTCCGTGCTCCGCATACAGTGATAGCAGATGCTCGGAAAAATCGCTGTTCTCACCCCATAGCCTTCTCGCGTAGCTATGAGCCTCGCGCGTCATGAATACGGGCGCCCCGCTTCTTTCTTGCACATAACCAGCCAACCCATAATGATCGGGATGCTGATGCGTCAGCACAATGCGCGTAATATTTTGCCACTGCAGGCCATATTGCTCCATGACATCGGCCCACACCTCGATGGCTTCATTCGTTCGCAGGCCAGGGTCAACAAGCGTGTAGCCTTGTTCTTCAGGAATTAGATAGCTATTCACCCATTTCAGCGAAAAGGGGACCGGCACCTTGACCTGCAGCCAGCCCTCATGCCACATTGCCGTAAGTACGGATCGGTCCGTTAAGCTTGTCCTGCCATTTCGCCCTGTCATCGTCAACTCGCCATTTCGCTCTGCCATCGTCATCTCGCCCTTCCTGCCATAATTATGCGCGGTGAGGCTGCCTGATCGTAGGTCGAGCCATTGTAATTCCCGTAAAGCTGTTCTAGCGCGAGGCCGCAAGCCGCAAGATGCTGATCGAACCAACTGAGATCGTACAGCCTTACTCTCTCCAAATACTGACGCGGCTCCTCCTTCGACTGCGGATCGGATATTGTAATCTCTTTCTGCACCCACCCATCACGAATGGAGCGAATCTCCTGAATATGCAAGCCGCACTCCTCGTCTACCCGTTCAGATTGGGGCACTAACGTTTTCTCCACGTAAGTAGGATTGAGAAAATCAATTAGAAACGAGCCATCTTGACGCAGCACTCGCCGAATATGCCGCAGCACGTTGATATTGTCCTCTTCAGCACTGAAATAACCGAAGGAAGTAAATAAATTGACCGTTGCATCGAAGCAGCTTTCCTCGAACGGCAGTTCGCGCATATCTCCCTGCACCCACTTAACCATGCTATTCTCATCGTGACGATCAGCCTCTTCCAGCAAAGTAGGAGATAGATCCACGCCTGTTACTGTGTAACCAAAGTCAGCTAGCGCTAGTGCATGCCGGCCCGTTCCACAGCCAATGTCCAGTACGTCAGCACCCTCCTGCAGCTTCAGCCATGCAATCATTTTTCGAACCTCTTTATTCGCGTTTTCGTAGTTTCGATGTTTGTAAACGAGCATATAATCGGAGCCAAAGCTTTGTTCATACCATGGTTTCATGTCTTGTTCTCCTTCGTAATGAGCACGCTAATCCCATGCTTATAATGGATTAATTGTACTTGAATTCCACCCAGCCCGCAAAACAGTTCCCGCCAAGCATGGTTTTTGGATTTTTGCACAAACTATGGAAGCTTATCCAATTGCTTAGTCCATGCATTGTCAGCTTAACGAAGGGGGAATCGGCATGATTGAACGTATTCGCTTATTGTTCGCCGAAGCAGTCGATATCAAGCTCGAAACGTTACAAAATAGCGAAATGACCATCGAAATCGCTTATATCGCCCCTCTATGTGAAGAAAAGAAAGTTAACGATTTTATCATCGTCCCTTTTACAAGAGAAAACTACTCTTTCCAAAAACAGTTGGACACGAACCCCGATTACCTGCAGATCGAGGATGTCGCCAAATGGCAGGATCTTCTGCTACGCGGAAACGTCTTGATCGAGGCAAATCAAGCCATTTACTCGTTGGAAGTCGTCCGTATCATCAGCATTGAGAACCCGCAAACACAGGTAGAGAGCGCCATTCAAGGACCGCAGCTTGCGCTCAGCGAAAATATAAATATTTCCCTTAACCTCGTGCGCAGCATGTATCCTTCTCCGGAACTGTCCGTGGAGGAGTATACGATCGGATCTTTGTCCAAAACGCCCGTGTTTGCCTTGTATGATCAGCGCCGTGTCGATCCTACTGTGCTTGAAAATGTCCGTTCGAAATTAACGACGATTAATGTTGAAATGCTTCAAGCTGCAGGGGATTTGGAGAAGCTTCTCGTCGGCAAACGGAAGCATTTGTTTCCGACTCTTCTAATCACAGAACGGCCTGACCGTATAACAAAAGCGTTATCCAAAGGCAAAATTGTGATTCTTCTAAAAGGAAATATGTTCGCGATCATTTTACCCGCGACCTTCTTCGATTTCATGCATGCGATGGAGGATGACTACGATGCTTATTGGATGACTCGTTTTCTTATATTTCTAAGGTACGCCTCCATTGTACTTACGATCACGCTTCCCGCTCTCTATATTTCGGTCGTATCCTACAACCCGGAGCTGTTTCGCGTTCAGTTAGCCTTCTCGATTGCAGGCAGCCGCTCTGCCGTTCCTTACCCCTCGTTTGTTGAAGTGTTTATTATGCTCTTCATGATCGAGACGCTTATTGAGGCCAGTATCCGCTTGCCGCGTTACATTGGCTCTACAGCCACCACTGTTGGCGGGCTTATTCTCGGACAAGCTGCACAGCAAGCTGGACTTGTAAGCAGCATCATGATCATCGTGACGTCGTTCGTTGCGATATCCAATTTCGTTATTCCTGTTAATTCACTGTCGTTTGCAGTCCGTTTTTTAAAATATCCGTTAATACTCGTCTCCATTTTTTTTGGCATTTCAGGAGTCGCTGTCGGCATGTTTGTCTATCTCACTTATCTTTGCAATCTTAGAAGCTTCGGAAAACCGTATATGCGTATATTCGGAAAATTAAGGCCGTTAGAAGGCGATGTCGGGCAGGTGGGATTAAAGTGAATCGGTATGTCTTTTACAACTTCACACTAGTCAGCTTCATCAACTTAATGCTGTTCGTTCCGCATATTTTAATTAAGGCCCGTTATAACGGCGCTGTATCTTCCATTCTTGTAGGCATTGTTATTGGCACGATACTGGTCTATATGTACACGAGCGCTATGGCAAGGTATCCCGGCAAGGGCTTGCCTGATATATTAAAGCTGCATTGCCCGCATTGGCTCGTCGTCATCTCAATGGTTTTTTTTGCGATGATGTGGTGGATGGGGTCAACAATCGTTGTCGTCGCTTACGCCATCCTTATCAATCGTTTTTTCAACCCTGACGCGAATACGATTGTCATTTTGGTGATGCTGATCCTTGCATGCGGCTACGCGGCCACTCGCTCGACGCTCTCCGTCATGTTTGTCATGGAGATTGGCTTAATCGTCAATGCTCCGATTATTATATTTATTTTGTTCAAAGCAGTAAGGAGTCCGCAATTAAACTGGGATGCGATTCGAGTCGTAGCCAATTATGTAACCGAAATGCCCACCTTGACGTCAGTTGCAGCAGCAACTTATATTTTCACCGGATATATTAATCTATCCTTATTTAATAGGCTCTTTCCGCCAAATTTCCGCTTTAAATTCCGCTGGGTTTATCCGCTCTTCGGTACTCTGATTTTGCTTATTACTTTTTTTGTCCCGATCGGTTTTCACGGTACGGAAGGCGTAAACCAATATATTTATATCTGGAGCATTACCGCCGACTCTATGCTTATGCAGTATGGGTTTATTGAGCGTGTGTTGTTTCTTTTCTTAATTGTTTTTTTGAATTTGACGCTTGTCTATACAATGGCCGGCTGGCATCAAGCGATGGAATTTATTAAAGTCTGCTTCAAAAACAACAAACCGGAAATCGACAGTCCCAAAACACCAACATCCAACTATGTAATTATCAGCATTTTTGCGGTGCTTTCTATACTCTATCTTGTATTGACGAACGAAAAAATGAACCTGTTCCTTACAACGTATTGGCTCATTATTCGTATGATTGCTGAAATCCTGACTGTACTATGGATATTCGTGCTAAGCAGGAGGTCAAAAACAGCATGAACAAATGGCCACGAACCTTTCTGATTATCGGTATTTTTGCTTTGCTCTTTAGCGGCTGCGGCTTTAAAGACATCGACAAACGCTTCTTTGTCGTTGCGCTCGGCATCGACCTATCCGATAATGAAAAAAAACCTTATCGCCTTACGCTTCAGCTAGCTGTGCCCTCTCCAAAAATCGAGCCAGGCGCTTCCAAAACGCAAATCGAAACGATTGATACCGAAAGCATTGCCGAGGGTGTGCGGATGCTGAAAGCCTATGTCGACAAAGAGATCGATTTCGGGCATTGCAAAGTATTTCTAATCGGCGAGAAGCTGGCACGTAAAGACTATCAAAACCTTCTGGAGTGGATGACGAGAAGGAGAGATATACAAAGCGTAGCCGACATCGCCATTGGCAAGCCGGATGCTGAGAGCCTGCTTAATGTGGAGCCGGTCTCCGAGCGCTATCCAGGAAATACGTTATTTCTGAGCTTTGGAGCTGACGGAACAGAATCTTCCTACACTTATGTAGAATCTTTATCAGACTTTTCTAGGCGTGCCACTGAGGAAGGACTTGACCCACTGATGCCTGTTATCGCCAAAGATAAAAGTGAAAGCTTTGTTATCAATCGTACGGCTCTTCTTAATAAGAAAAGGATCAAGCTTATACTCTCTCCCAAGGAGTCACAGCTTTACAATCAGCTTTCCAGCAATTTCACCAAGTCTTCCATGCATGGCATGTTTGAAGGAATGGATCTTGTTGTTGCCCTCACTGAAATTCATTCCAATTTTCATATTGGCAACCACGACGGCGAGGATACGATTACGATGGATGTCAAAATGAAGGTTGTGTTCGAGGAAGCGCCTAAGGACCTCTATGAGGAACAATGGGCGCCAATCGAAAAACATCTGAATCAGGAATATGCCAAAACCTGCGTTGCCCTCTTGCGAAAAATTCAAAAGGCTGGCGTTGATCCTATGGGGTTTGGCCTTCGGTATCGCGCTACCCATCCCGGAAAGGGAGCTTGGGAGGAATGGAAATCGATTTATCCGAATGCTAAATTCAACGTTCGAGCGAATATTAAAATAGAAGGCACAGGGCTTATCAAATAAAGCTGTGAAGAAGGCATGCACATGGCAAAGGGGTATCTCCGAGGTCCTATTGGACCTTGAAGATACCCCTCTCTTGTTCTATTTGCGAACCAGTCGATTCGTTTGGCGCAGCTCGTTGATCGAGCCTGCCCCAATGCCGAACATCGCCGTCCGGAGTTCAAACTCAATACGCTCGAATTGCTGAAGCAGTTGCTCCTGCGACACCTGATTCGTGCCGTTTGCCGCTTGCGGAAGCAGCACTCGCCCAAATCCGGCCAGATCAGCGCCAAGCGCTATCGCCTTCGCTGCGTCAACACCGGTCCGTAGGCCGCCGCTAGCAATAATATTCGCATGCGGCAGCCGCATGCGAATCTCCATGACACTCTCGGCTGTTGGTATTCCCCAATCCGTGAACGCCTCGGCTGCCTGCCTTCTCAGCTCGTCTTGCGAGCGAAACTTCTCGACCTGACTCCAAGAGGTGCCTCCAGCTCCAGCTGCATCAATGAACGCAACCCCTGCCCCAGCGAGCGCTTCTGCAGTATCGGCATCGATCCCCCAACCGACCTCTTTTACGCCAACCGGCACATGCAATGATTGGCAAACCTGCTCAATCGATTGAAGCAGATTGCGAAAATCCGTATCTCCCTCAGGCTGGAACACCTCCTGCATGCAATTAAGATGCAGGACGAGCGCGTCCGCTTCCGCAATTTCAACCGCTTTGCGGCAGGAATCAATTCCGAACCCATAATTAAGCTGAACCGCGCCAATATTGGCGATAACAGGTACGGTAGGGGCATCCTTGCGTATGGAGAAAGAAGCAGCAAGCTGCTCATTTTCAATTGCGGCGCGCATCGAGCCAAGACCGATTGCCCAGCCTCTTGCCTCCGCCACCACAGCCAAACGTCGATTGATTGCGCCCGCTTCATCCGTTCCCCCCGTCATGGAGCTGACGAGCAGCGGAGCACCGAGTTTTTTGCCAAACCATTCCGTATCCAGCCTCACCTCGCTGAAGGAAACTTCGGGCAGCGCATTATGCTTAAAGCGATATTGCTCCAAGCCCGTTTCAATGCCAACGCTGTTTACTTGCTCCTGCAAGCAAATGCGTATATGCTCCCCTTTGCGCTTCGCGGTTGCGGCTTGCTGATCTACTGTCATGCTTGTTCCTCCCAAGCGCTAACGGCTAGCGCCTTTTATGGCAGCGCAGCTCACGTTCCGCTTCTCTATCTTCATCAATTATTATGTGCCTTAGCTCCGTGCAATGGTGTAAAACGACTACCTACTAGCATAGCATAATTTTCTGATTCATGCTCCTTGCTCCACGACTTTGCATGACTTATGCAGTTCATTCCAAGCGATGGAAACCGATTAATAGTCATAGAAATGTAAGCTAAAAACCGGAAAACCCCTTGACTTTTGGAAATCACACCAATAATCGCGAAGAATACCTTTTCTAACGGGTATATCTCTCAAGATAATAGGTGATTTCAGTGAAACAAACCCTTGAAAATCCACGATTTCGTAAGCTTTCACAAGGCGAATGCGCAGGAGCGCCAATCTTGCGATCTCTTTGGGAAAAGTTCGACTTTTCATTGCTCTTGACACAATCCGGGATATTCAAACGAAGCGGAGCACCGTCATGGATGCTTTGCTTTATGTACGTCATCGGATTGATCTCTGGATGCTCATCG